>JBJMQJ010000023.1:0-7421 GCA_045802765.1 Myxococcales bacterium | reverse complement strand
GTACGAGACGGTGCCTGGTAACGCGCAGTGGCACGACCGCAACCCGTATTCGACGCTCGACTACCTGGACGTGGCGAAGGAGAACGGCGCTTTCGAATCGGTCGCCGCCTTCCAGAGCACTCGCCTGTCGATGACGGTCGGGTCCGGCCCCGAGCAGCTTCCCGCAGGAAAGGTCACCGCGAGCTTCTTCGCGACCCTCAAGGTGCATCCCTCGATCGGACGCGGATTCGCTTCCGAGACCGACCGCAGCGGCGGTCCGCACGAGGTGGTGCTCACCGACCGCCTGTGGAAGCGCGAGTTCTCCGGAGATCCCCGGATCCTCGGCCAGACCACCACCCTGAATGGCCGGACGTACACCATCGTGGGCGTGCTGCCGGCCGGCTTCCGCTTTCCGGCCCTGCGGAACTTCGATGCGCTGATTCCCTTCGAATGGGACGAGAAGGAGCTGCAGAACCGCGGGCTGCACTACATCGGCGCGTTCGCGCGCCTGAAGCCCGGCATGACTCTGCAGGGCGCCCAGGCGGACCTCGCGGTGGTGGGGCCCCGCATTGCCTCCCGCATGCCGGAGCATACGGGATGGTCGCAGCGCGCGGTCCCGCTGCTGGAAGATCTCGTCGGTCCCATCAAGCCCGTGCTCCAGGCGCTGCTCGGTGCGGTCGTGCTCGTGCTGCTGATCGCCTGCGCGAACGTCGCCAGCATGCTGCTCGCCCGCGGCGCGGCCCGGCAGCGCGAGCTGGCGATTCGCGCCGCGCTGGGCAGCGGCCGCGGGCGCATCGTCCGCCAGCTGCTCACCGAGGCGCTCCTGCTCGCGGTGGTCGGCGGCGCGCTCGGAGTGCTCCTCGCCGCGTGGGGACTGGACGGCCTGGTCGCGCTCGCGCCGCGGACCATTCCGCGCCTCGACGAGGTTCGCCTCAACGGCTCGGTGCTCGGCTTCGCGCTCGCCATGTCGATCGGATCGGGGCTTCTCGCCGGATTGGCTCCCGCGCTCCACGCCAGCCGCCCCGACCTCGTCGATGCCCTCAAGAACGGCGCCGGCGGCGCCACCTCGCGCGGCCGCGCCCGGGCCGCGCTGGTCGTGGCCGAGGTCGCGCTGGCGCTCGTGTTGGTGATCGGCGCGGGCTTGATGATCCGCACCCTGGCACGACTCCTCGGCGTGCGATCTGGCCTGGCCGATCCGGCGCGTGTCCTGGTGGCCGAGACCGTGCTGCCCAAGGACCGGTACGGCAAGGACGAGCAGGTCTACGCCTTCCAGCAGCAGCTTCTCGCCCGCGCCGCCGTGCTTCCTGGCGTGAAGAACGCCGCGATCACGACGAGCGTCCCTCTCGATCGGCAATTCAACGCGAGCCTCGGTTTCGAGATCGAGGGCCAGCCGCATTCACCGCCGGGGCAGGGCCCCGAGGCGGAGGTGGTCTGGGCCACGCCTGGGTACCGCGAGACCCTCGGCATCCCGCTCCTGCAGGGGCGCGATCTGCGCGCTTCCGACGACGTGCGCGCGCCGCAAGTGGTGCTCGTCAACCAGGCTTTCGTGCGCAAGTACCTCGGCGGCGGCGAGGCGGTGGGGCGGCGGCTCAAGGGATTCCGCAAGGACAAGGATACCTGGGAGATCGTCGGCGTCATCGCCGACGTGCACACGCAGTCTCTCGACCACGCGGCCGATCCCCAGGCGGTCGTCTCCAGCGCGCAATGGTCGCAGCCCTTCATCCGCGTCCTCCTGCGCACCTCCGGCCGGGCGATGGACCTCGCGCCGCTCCTCCGCACCGAGCTGCAGGCGCTCGACAAGGACCAACCCCTCGCGAACGCGCGGACGCTGGAACAGATCGCCAGCGAGTCGCTCGGCGAGCGGCGCTTCCCGATGATGCTGCTCACGGTCTTCGGCGTCGTAGCGTTGGTGCTCGCCTCGCTGGGCATCTACGGCGTCATGGCGTACTCGGTCGCGCAGCGCGCCAAGGAGATCGGCATCCGCATGGCGCTCGGCGCTCCGGCGAGGCAGGTGCTGCGGACGGTGGTGGGCGGCGGGATGAGGCTCGCCGTCATCGGGGTCGCGCTCGGCATCTCGGCCGCGCTGGTCGTCTCGCTCGTGGTCACCGAGGCGGCGAAGGCCACCCTGTACGAGGTGAGCGCGACCGATCCCCTCACCTTCCTCGCGGTGTCGGTGCTGCTGCTTGGCGTGGCTGCGCTCGCCAGCTGGGCGCCGGCACGCCGTGCCGCTCGGGTGGACCCGATGCTGTCCTTGCGCGCGGAGTGAGTCGTGAACGTGCTGCGCGCCGCGGGAGGCTGGCTCTTCCTGCTCTCGGTGCTGCA
Organism: Myxococcales bacterium; assembly: GCA_045802765.1. Classification (GTDB taxonomy): domain Bacteria; phylum Myxococcota; class Myxococcia; order Myxococcales; family 40CM-4-68-19; genus VBKO01. The sequence goes on along the minus strand of JBJMQJ010000023.1, from coordinate 5,120 downwards.
GCTGTGCGCCGCGGCCGCCGTGGCTTGCTTGTTGCTCGTCGTGCGCGGGCCACCGGTCGGCCAGGGCGGAATCCCTACGCGGCGGGCGGCTAGCTCTTCTTTTCCCGGAGCAGCTTGAGCTTGTTGCGGGCCGCGAGCGACTGCTGGCGCACCGACTCGGCCTGGCGGACGGCGTCGTCGAATCCGTCGCGTTCCGCGTCGCGCAAGAGATCCTCCGCCGACGAGGCGACGCGCCCCAGCCGTTCCTCGGCCTCGTCCACCCGCCCACCCTGCTTGAGCAGCGTGTTCACCTCGGCCGCCTCGTTCCCCAGCTGGGCGAAGCGGGCGAGCAGCGCGTCGAGCAGCTCGCGGCGCGACCGGATCTCCTGCGCCCGCAGCTCGAGCTGCTTGGCCTGGTCCTCCTGGCGTTCCCGCGCCCCGGCGATCTCCTCGACCAGCGCGCGCACCCGCTCCGCCACCCGGCCTTGCGCCTCCGCCGCATCCTGCGCCGCGCGCGCGGCGCGCTCCAGGTTCTTCTGCGACTTGAGCTCCAGCCGAGCCGCCAGCTCGGCCACCTGCTCGAACCGGCGAAGCTCCGCCTCCAACGCCGCGGCAGCCGCACCGAGTCCCACCTTGTCCTCTGCCATCCGACAAGACTACCGCGACCCTGCCTGGGTTGGATGGCATCGAGTCGGCGCGGCCAGGAATGTGATTGCCGGCATCCCCTCCGGTACAATCGCAGGATGCCGCGCGATCGCGCTGCCCTCGCCAGGTTTCTCTCGCGCACGCCGTTCTTCGGCGGGCTCGACGAGATCGCCCTCCGGCACGTGGTCGGCATGACCAGCGAGCGGGCCTTCTCGCGTGGCGCCGCGGTGTTCCGCGAAGGCGAGCAGGGCCGATCGATGTATGTCGTCGAGTCGGGCGAGCTGGTCGCGCTCAAGAGCGGGGAGTCGGGACGCGCGGTCCGGCTCATGCACCTCAAGGCCGGCGACTTCTTCGGCGAGACGACGCTGATCGAGATGCAGCCCCGGCCGTTCTCCGTGATGGTGGAGAGCGAGGCGCGCCTGCTCGAGCTCACCAACGCCGACCTCTACAAGCTCTACCAGGACGACGTGAAATCGTATGTCCTGGTGCTGCAGAACATCAACCGCGAGCTGTGCCGCAGGCTGCGCCGGGCGTCGGTGCGCATCACCGCCTATGCCGACGAGGCTGGCGACGAGGTGACGCAGATCCGCGACACCCAGCCCGAGCTCCCGCGCGCCAAGCGGCGTTCTCCGTAGCGGCGGCGCCGGACGTCGCGTACTCTGCCGCGCCATGAAGTTGCCCGTCCATCCACCGGGGCTGCGCCGGTGAGCGTCGCCGCGGAAGCGCTGCGCTCCGAGGAGGCGTCGCGCGCGACGACCTTCGGCGGCCACCCGCGCGGGCTGCGCACGCTCTTCTTCACCGAGATGTGGGAGCGCTTCAGCTATTACGGAATGCGCGCCCTGCTCGTGCTCTACCTGACCGCGACCGTGGCGGAAGGCGGCGTCGGGTTCTCGATCGGGAGGGCGACCGGGATCTACGGCTGGTATACCATGGGGGTGTACCTCGCCGCGCTCCCGGGCGGGTGGATCGCCGACAGGTTCCTCGGGCAGCGGCGCTCGGTGCTCCTCGGGGCCGCGATCATCGCGCTGGGCCATTTCTGCCTCGCGGTGCCGACGCTCGCGTTCCTCTATCTGGGCCTGCTGCTCGTCATCGCCGGCGTCGGCTTCCTCAAGCCGAACATCAGCACCATGGTGGGCGGCTTGTATCGCGAGAACGACGCGCGGCGCGACGCGGGGTTCTCCATCTTCTACATGGGCATCAACATCGGCGCGATGATCGCGCCGCTCGTCTGCGGCTTCCTCGCGCAGAGCTCGCTGTTCCGCGGATTTCTCGAACGGCACGGGATCGATCCGCGGCTCGGCTGGCACTTCGGTTTCGCCATGGCCGGCTTCGGCATGGTCTTCGGCCTTGTGCAGTTCGCTCTCGGGCAGCGCGACTTCGGGCGGAACGCGGACGGCCCGCGCGAGCGGCCGGCCGCCCAGCGGGCGCAGGAGCATGCCGGGCTCACGCGCGAGGACTGGATGAGAATGGGCGCGATCGGCGTCCTGTTCCTCTTCTCCTGCATCTTCTGGAGCTCGTTCGAGCAGGCGGGATCGAGCCTGAACCTCTTCGCCGACCGGCTCTCCGACAACCGCATCTTCGGCCACGCCTTCCCGTCGAGCTGGTACCAATCGATCAACTCGATCTTCATCATCGCCCTGGCGCCCGTCTTCGCGTGGCTGTGGGTGCGGCTCCGCGATCGCGAGCCGTCCAGCCCGGCGAAGTTCGCCTGGGGGCTCTTCTGGGTGGGCGCAGGGTTCTTGCTGGTCGCCGCCGCGGCGCAGATCGCGCAGCGCACCGGGCAGCGAGTCAGCCCCTGGTGGCTGGTGGGCGTCTTCTTCTGCCACACGCTGGGCGAGCTGTGCCTCTCCCCCGTCGGTCTCTCCACCGTGACGAAGCTCGCCCCGGTCCGCTTCGCCTCGCTCATGATGGGGGTCTGGTTCACCTCTCTCGCGGTGGGCAACCGGATCGGCGGCTGGGTGGCGGGCCACTTCGATCCGAACGGCTCCCTCCCCGGCCTCTTCCTCTCCGTCGCCGCCTTCGCGATCGGCTCCGCCGTCCTGCTCGCCTTCCTCACCCGCCCCATCAAGAAACTGATGTCCGGAGTGCACTGATCACGGCCCGAACAATTGCACCACGGAGCACACCGAGATGGACTGCTTGAAAACCAAATCTCCGTGATCTCAGTGCGCTCCGTGGTGCAATCGTTTTGTCCGTCAACCGACCGTTCCGCCGCCTTGGGGGAGAACTTCGCGGGTCAAGTTGCGCAGGCCGCTTTCGCGGACCACCACGTCGTCCTCGATGCGGATGCCGCCGAATGGGGCGAGGGCGTCGACCAGCTTCCAATCGACGGTGCGCGCGAGGGGCCCTTCGCGGAGCGGGCCGAGCAGCGTATCGATGAAGTAGATGCCTGGCTCGACGGTGAAGCACTGCCGCTCCGAGATGACCGTCGTGTTGCGCAGGAAGGGATTGTCCGGGCGAGGCTTCACCGTGGCGCAGCCGACGTCGTGGCACTGCAGCCCGAGCGAGTGCCCGAGTCCGTGTGGGTAGAAGGCGCGCGTCACGCCGGAAGCGACGCCTTCCTCGCCCGACGTCTTGAGCAGACCGGCCTCGCGCAGGATGCCGCCCACCTGCCGGTGCGACTCGTCGTGCAGCGCCTCGTAGGGCAGACCGGGGCGCGCCTGCGCGCAGAGCCGCTGCTGCATCGCCTCGACCTGCGCGACCAGGGCCGCGAACGCGCTCGCCGCGGCGCCGCCGCCCTTGACCCACGTGCGCGTCACGTCGGAGCAGTACCCGGCAAAGCAGGCGCCGGCGTCCACCAGAAGGGTCTGCGCGGGCTGCGCGCGTTTCGAGTAGGTCACGTGATGCAGCGTCGCCGAGTGGGCACCCAGCGCGACGATGTTCTTGTAGGGCGTGTCAGGGTCGTCCTGCTTCGTCGCGCCCAGGAACGCGAGGTGCAGCTCCAGCTCGGATCGATCGCCGCCGGCGAACATCCGGCGCAGGTCCTCGTGCCCGGCGGCCGCCCGGCGATTCGCCTCCGCGATGCACTCCTCTTCGTACGGCGTCTTGTGGACGCGCAGCTGGTCGAGCTCGGCCACGAGCTGCGGCGCATTCACGTCCGCGATTCCCCACGCCGCCGCCGCGGCCAGCTCGTCCCCGATGAACGCCAGCCGGCCGCGCGGGAGCAGATCGCGCATGCCCGCCTGCGAGCTCGTTTCCGTGACCTCGAAGGAGCCCCAGAAGTGGTCCGTTTCAGGCGGCGCCAGCGCTTCCCAGAAATTCGTCTCGCGCAGGCGCAGCAGGCGGGGCCTGCGCCCGGGCTCGATCACCAGCGCGCAGCCTGGCTCGAGGAGCGGCAGCCAGTGCTGGAACTCGGGCGTGACGCGCAGCGGCCAGTACTGGTCGTCGGCCTGCGTCCGCTTCTGCGCCGCGCCCGAGTGCACCACCAGCGCGTCGAATCCGTGCTTCCGCAGCGCTTGTGCGGTGTCGGCGGCCAGCCGGGAGACGTGCGCCCGATGCAGCCCCTCGAGCGTGTTTCGATCCATCGCAGCATTCTACAGTGGATTCCGATGACGTCCGCGATACGAAAACGCGGCAGCGCCGCCGAATACGGCGGCGGCTCGCCACGCCGGTCGCACGGCCGCCCCGAACCAGCGCCGGCCGCGCCGCGGACCGATCTGAGCTAGGCGCCGCGCAGAGCGATCCTCCAGCACGCCGTGAGCGCGGCGAGCGCTGCCAACGCGAGCAGCGGCTGCCAGACGGTCCGGCGCGGAGGGCGCCGTGCCAGGGGGCCCGCCGCCGCTCCGAGCACGCCGCCGGCGGCGAACCCGAACAGGTGCGCGAAGAGATCGGCGTTCTGTCCCGTTCCCAGCAGGCCCAGAAGCGCGGACCCGGCGCCGAGCGCAAGCAGCGCCATCCGCCGCCGCGCGACCGCCTGCAACAACGCCACCGCTCCGAGGGCCGCGAACACGGCCGTGGAGGCGCCCACCGAGACGTACCCGCGACGGACGGCGGCCGCGGTGAGCGCGTTTCCGGCTACGCCTCCGGCCAACGCGATCCAGGCCGCTGCGGCTGGACCGATGCGCCGCGCGAGCGCCCAGAGCAGGAATGCACCGACCACCAGGTTGCCGATGGCATGCGCGTAATCCGCGTGCAGCGTCAGCGCGGTCGCCGCGCGCCACCACTCGCCGCGCAGGAACGCCTCTGCGTCGGCGCTGCCCCGCGCGAACCACACCACGCGCTCGTCGCGCGGTCCGGTCGTGAGGTGGAACGAGCCGAGCAGCGCGGCGTACGCGAGCCAGAGAAAGCTGGGGCCGTACTCGGGCTGCGGACGCGGCGCCGGCCGCGACCTCTCGGCATCGTGGGCGGCGAGCGCCGCCTCCGCGGCGGTCACGTCCTCCGGCAGCACGGCGACGCAGACGGCTCCGGCCTCGTCGCGCAGCTCGTGCAGGATTCCGAGCGCGGTGAGCACGTACGCCCACTCTTCCGCCTGCGCGCGGCTTCCGGTCCGGCGCACG
>JBJMQJ010000261.1:0-3304 GCA_045802765.1 Myxococcales bacterium | reverse complement strand
GGACCCGCACCCAGCGGCCGGATCCCCCTCTGGCGCCGCGCCGGTGCACCGCCGCCTCCTACTTCGACGCGACCGTCGAGACGCTGGTTCGCAGCGCGCCCCCGACCAGCACGATGATCCGATCGGCCGGCGGCGGGGCCATGCCCAGGCGGGCGCGCGCCAGCTCCTCGATCCGCTGCGCGCTACCCAGCCGCGCCGCGGCGAGCTGCAGCCCCTCGTGATCGCGCACGAGGCGCTGCCGCTCGGCGGAGAGGCGGGACAGCCGGTAACCCTGCTCGGTGACGCGCGTGCGCACCCAGATCTGCAGCAGCGCCGACGCGGCGAGCAGCGCGCAGGCAAGCGTCGCGGCGCGGAACTGGCGCATCCCGCAGCGCGCCGAGGCGCGCCGGGCGGGGCTGCCCACCCGCGCCGCGCGAAGCTCTTGCTTGCGGACGGCGCAGCTCATGCCAGCCGCTCCACCGCTCGCAGGCGGGCGCTGCGCGAACGCGGGTTCTCCCGCTGCTCCGCCTCGCTGGTCTGCACGGCCTTCCTGGTCAGGACCTTCCACTGCGCCACGCGCCCGCAGGCGCACACCGGCAGCCACGGGGGACAGATGCAGCCGGTGGCGAGCTTTCTGAACCCTTCCTTCACGATGCGGTCCTCCAGGGAATGGAAGCTGATGGCCGCGGCGCGTCCGCCGCGAGCGACGATGCGCGGCAGGTTCCCGACGAAATCGGAGAGGGCGCCCAGCTCGTCGTTGACGGCGATGCGCAGCGCCTGGAACGTCCGCGTCGCGGGATGGAGGTCCTTCGGCCACGCCTTGCGCGGGATGGCCCGCGCGACGACGTCGGCGAGGACCGCGGTGTCCTGGAGCTTCCCCTCGCGGTGCGCGCGGTGGATGGCGCGCGCGATCGGGCGGGCGAAGCGCTCCTCGCCGAGGGTGTCCAGGATGCGCGCGAGCGCCTTCTCGTCCCAGCGCGAGAGGAGCGCCGAGAGCGGCTCGCCGCGGGTGGGATCCATGCGCATGTCGAGGGGGCCGCTGGCGCGGAAGGAGAAGCCGCGCTCGGGATCGTCGAGCTGCGGGCTGGAGACGCCCAGATCGAGCAGCGCTCCGTCCACCTCGCGCACCCCGAGGCGATCGAGCACTCCGCGCGCGTCGCGGAAGTTGGCCTGCTCGGCCACGAACTGCTCGCCGCGCGCGGCGAGGCGGGCGCGCGCTGCTTCGAGCGCGGCGGGATCCTGGTCGAGGCCGATCACGCGGGCGCCGGCGTCGAGGAGCGCCTCGGCATGGCCGCCGCCGCCCAGCGTGCCGTCGAGGAAGACCTTCCCCGGAGCGGGGGCGAGGAGGGCCACGGTCTCGCGGCGCAGCACGGTGCGGTGTTCGACGGGGGGCACGGGGTCGGAGTCGGGGCGGGGTCGGAGTCGGTCGGGGTCGGGGTCGCGTTGCGTTTCGGCGTCGGGGGTCGCGTTCGCGTTCGGAGTCGGGGTCGCGGTCGGGGTTCTACTGGTGACGCCGGCGGGTTGCTCCGGCGCGCGCCCAGGCGACTTCCGTAAACGCCTCGTCGGGGGTGCGGCACAGGACCAGCTCGGAACCGCCGGAGGCCTTGAGGATGTTCGCCAGGTAAGGATTGCGCACGGCAATGACCAGGTCGCCGCCGCGGGCGCGCAGGTCGCGGCGGCGAGCCACCAACTCGGGCACGCCGGAGTAATCCAAGTGGGTGACCTCGCGCAGGTCGAGGACGATGCGGCCGGCGTCGATGGATGCGCGGCCGATGGTGTAGTCGATGGCCCACAGGGCGTCGCGATCCAGCTCGCCTCGGACGGCGACCGTCGCCTGGGAGTCCTGCCACCGCTCGCCGGCGGGGCGCGGTCCCGGCGCGGGTTGGAGCGCGAGCACCGCGGCGCCCTCCGGCCTGCGCGGGCGCGACGGCTCCCGCTGTGCGACTCCCCGGATGCGCGTGCGTTCACTCATCGTCGTCTCCTAGAGAAGCTGGTGCAGCCGCGCCGCGAGCTGCGCCTGGGCTTCCGGCGCACGCGCGGCTTTCTGGGTCTCGAGCCACCGCTTGGGGGACCAGATTTCGATGCGCTCGACCGTGCCGGCCCAGGTCACCTCGTCCGCCAGCCCGGCGTGCTCGCGCAACGGGGGCGGGATGAGGATGCGCCCCACCTTGTCGACCGGGCACTCCTGGGCGGGCGCGACGAAGCTGCGCACCATGAGGCGCACCGAAGGATCGAATTGCGAGAGGGCGGCGACCTTCTGGGTGAACGCGGTCCATTGCGCGGGCGCGTACGCTTGCAGGCAGGGGTCGAACAGATCCGTGGTCACGAAGAGCTTGTCCGCGCCCTGCGCCGCGAGCACCTCGCGAAAGCGCGAAGGCAGGCTGGTCCGCCCCTTCGCGTCGATCTGGTGCTGGTAGACGCCGGTGAACGACACGACCGCTGGCTCCTCGATCCGCGGTGGGGACCTTCATTCCATTTCTTCCCACTTCGATCCACCGCATGCGCAGACTCCGCGAACGCCCCCAAGCTGTCAAGCAAGCTCCCGCTGAACCGCCGAGCAGCGCGACAGATAGGGCCCCGGCCGGCGCATGGGCCCCGCCGGTCGGGCCACGGGTGGGAATGTGTAGGAACACATACCCGGAGCGACGCGCGATTTTCGTCCTTGCCGCGGCCGCTCGTGACTCGCGGCGGCACCTCGCGGCCGCGGCGCGAGGGGGCGTACACTGCGCCGATGGCCGATCCGGCCCTGAAAGAGTTCCTCGCCAAGACGCCGTTCTTCGGCGGGCTGGCGGGAACCCCGGTCTTCGACCGCCTCGCCGACATGCTCCGCGATCGGGACTTCAAGAAAGGCGAGGTGGTCCTCCGCGAGGGAGACACGGGGAGGTCGATGTACATCGTGCGCTCGGGCGCGCTCTACGCGACCCGCAAGTGCGAGGACGGCAGCGACGTGCGGATGCTGCTCTTCCGCCCCGGCGATTTCGTCGGCGTGACCACGCTCATCGAGATGGAGCCGCGGCCGTTCACCATCACGGCGGAGCGGGACACGCAGGTGCTCGAGCTGGACAGCAAGGACCTCTACCAGCTCTACAAGCAGGACCTGAAGGCGTACGTCCTGGTGCTGCAGAACATCAACCGCGAGCTGGTGCGAAGGCTTCGCAAGGCCGGCGCGCGCATCGCGCACCTCACGCGCCTGGCGGGCGTGGACCACGCGGCCGAGCACCACTGACGAAAAGATCACCGCGAAGAACGCGAAGCTCGCGAAGGATCCAGTTCAAACAACCTTCGCGGGCTTCGCGCGCTTCGCGGTTGTCCTTAGCCCAGGATC
>JBJMQJ010000260.1:0-5195 GCA_045802765.1 Myxococcales bacterium | reverse complement strand
CGTGGACATCGGCGGCGGCACGAGCGACGTGGCGGTGATCTCGCTCGCAGGGATCGTCTACGCCAAGTCGGTGCGCGTCGGCGGCGACAAGATGGACGAGGCGATCATCCAGCACATCAAGCGCAAGTACAACCTGCTCATCGGCGAGCGCACCGCCGAGCTGATCAAGATGGGCATCGGGAACGCCTACCCGACCGACGAAGTGCTGACGATGGACATCAAGGGACGCGACCTGGTCGCCGGCGTCCCGCGCACGCTCACCGTCTCCAGCGACGAGATCCGCGACGCGCTCGCCGAGCCGGTGAACGCGATCGTCGAGGCGGTGAAGGTGACCCTCGAGCGCACTCCGCCGGAGCTGGCCGGCGACATCGCCGACCGCGGCATCGTGCTCGCCGGCGGAGGCGCGCTGCTCAAGAACCTCGACGCGCTCCTGCGCGAGGAGACCGGACTGCCCGTCTTCCTCGCGGAGGACCCGCTCAGCTCCGTCGTGATCGGCGCCGGCAAGGCGCTGGAGGAGCTCGACATCCTCCGGCAAGTGTGCTCGCCCGCGTAGTCGTCGTCGAGCTCCTCCAGCAGGGGGATCGGGGGAGCGCAGCTCCCCCGTGAGATCGGCGAGCTCGACATCCGGAGCCAGGTGTGCTCGCCCGCGTAGTCGTCGTCGAGCTCCTCCAGCAGGGGGATCGGGGGAGCGCAGCTCCCCCGTGAGATCGGCGAGCTCGACATCCGGAGCCAGGTGTGCTCGCCCGGGTAGCGCGCGCATCTCTTTGCGCAGCTTAGCCCGCGGCTTACACTCCGGTGGTGCTGCCGCAGCTCGCGAAGGAAAGGCTCGGGAAGCTGTACCTCGACGAGATCGGGCGCGCGCGGCGGCGCGTCGACGATCTGCGCTCGCGGTACCCGAGCGCGCAGCCGCAGGAAGTCGCCCAGCGCCTCATCGACGCGAAGAAGACCTGGGCAGGGGCGGGCGGCGCGCTGAGCGGACTCTTCGGCCTGGTCTCGGTCCCCGCCGACCTCGCCTTCGTCACCGCGCTGCAGCTCTCGCTGATCATGGAGATCGCGCTGGTGTTCAAGGCCAATCTCAAGTCCGATCGCGCGCGCACCGAGGTCTTCGAGGTGCTCGGTTATTCGAACGGCGCGGACACGGTGAACCTGGCGAGCCGCGCCGGACCGAAGCTGTTCGCCCGCGTCGCCGAGATGGTGCTCACCAAGCGCGGACTCGCCTCGCTGGGCCGCGTCCTGCCGGTCGTCGCCGCCCCGGTCAGCGCCTATCTGAACAACAAGGACATCCAGCGCGCCGGCGAGGCCGCCGTCCGCTACTACGGCACCCTCCGCCAACTCCCCCGCCGCCCCGCCCCGGTCTAGACGAAACCACTGCACCACGGAGCACACGGAGGGCACGGAGGTTTTCGTTTTTCCGAAAAGAATCTCCGTGAGCTCCGTGCTCTCCGTGGTGCGATTGGTTTGTCCCTCTAGAGGTTCTTGGCGAGGAAGGCGCGGGTTTTCTGCCAGGCGTCGGCGGCGGCGGGGCCGTTGTACTTGCCGCCGGAGGGATTGGCGAAGGCGTGGTCGGCGTCGTAGGCGTGGAACTCGTGCTTCACCCCGGCGCGGGTCAGGGCTTCGTCGAATGCTTTCACCTTGTCGGGCGTGATCCAGCCGTCCTGGTTCGCCCAGATGCCCAGCACCGGCCCGTGCAGCGTCTTGAGCTTGTCCACGTCGGTGACCGGCATCCCGTAGTACATGACGGTCGCATCCACGTCCTTGGGATCGTTCAGCGAGCTCTTCAGCGACTCTCCGCCCCCCATGCACCAGCCGAGCGTGGCCAGCTTGGCGCCGCCTGCGTTCGACTTGAGCCACTCGAGGCCGGCCTCCTCGACCGCGTCGCCCCACTTCTCGTCCTTCTGCCCCATGAGCGCGGCAGCCTCCTTCGGGTCGGACGCGACCTTCCCCTTGTACAGATCGACGGCCAGCGCCAGGTATCCTTCGCCCGCGAGCCGGTCGGCCATCGACTTGACCCAGTCGTTGAGCCCCCACCACTCGTGGAGGACGAGCACGGCGCCGCGCGGCTTTTCCCTCGTCCTGGCCACGTAGGCCTTGGCCTCGCTCCCTTCGACCTGCAGGGAGAGGCTCTGCCCCTTCGGCCGCGGCGGAGCGGGATCGAGCGCGTGCTTCTGGTTCGCCGGGACCTTGGCATCCTTGTCGGACTTCGCGAGGTGGACGTGCTCCTGTGCGAGCGCCGGCAAGGCGAGAGCGAGGACGAGCAGCGGAATGCGCATGGGGACCTCGATTCAGACGTACTGCGTGGGGTCGGGCACGCCCGCGTCCGCGAATCCCTGCCGCCTTATCCGGCACGAGTCGCACCGGCCGCACGCGCGCCCGTAGGCGTCGGGGTCATAGCACGAATGCGTCAGCGCGTACGGGACGCCCAGCCGCGCGCCGCGCCGGATGATCTCCGCCTTGGAGAGCTGCAAGAGCGGCGCGTGCACTGCGTAGCGCGCCCGCCCGCAGGCGGCGGCCGCGGTGGCCACGTTGGCGAGCGCCTCGAAAGCGCGCACGAACGCCGGCCGGCAATCGGGGTAGCCCGAATAGTCGATCGCGTTCACGCCGATATAGAGATCCTGCGCGCCGAGCACCTCTGCGTAACCGAGCGCCAGCGCGAGAAGCACCGTGTTCCGCGCCGGAACGTAGGTGACCGGGATTCCCGGCCCCGGCGGCGCGTCCTTCGGGACCTCGAGCTCCCCTGTGAGCGCCGAGCCGCCGATGGCGCGCAGGTCGAGGTCTATGACCTTGAGCGGGACCCCCATGGCCGCGGCGACGCGGCCGGCGGCGGTCAGCTCGTGCGCGTGGCGCTGTCCGTAGCGCACCGCGAGCGCGTGCGGCGCGAATCCTTCCTCGCTCGCGATGGCCAGGCAGGTGGAGGAATCGAGGCCGCCCGAGAAGAGCACGACCGCGGGCGCCTTCATCGATTCAGCGTCCCCGTCAGCGCGTAGTGCTCCGCGCACGGCAAGTTGCACAGGCAATTGCCCGCGTCGCTGACCAGCGTCTGCAGGACGGCGGCGTTGATCTCCGTCGGTTGCGGGACCAGACCGCCGTCGGGGCCCAGGGTGAAGCCCGTGGTGCCGCCGCCCACCAATGACCCACTGATCGTTTCGCTCACGTCCGCGGGGCAGCCGCACAGCGTCTGCGCGCCGGCGAGAGTCGGCGAGACGAAGGTGAAGCCGCCGTCGAGGTCGAGCGGGCTCTGCCGGAGGACGTCGCTGTTCGCGACCACCAGGTACACGGTGGCTCCCGCGTCGGAGGAGCCCGCGCACAAGGTGGACTGCACGCTCTGCGCGGGCGGCACGATCGAGCCGTCGGCCGGAGGCGGGCCGCCGTCGGCGGACCGGTTCAGGACGCACTCGTCCGCCGTGTGCTGCAGCGAGAGCGCCAGCTGGAAGTTGCCCGAAGGGAGGCTGCTCGCGGGGCAGCGGCGCTCGAGCGAGTCGGGGCAGCCGGCGGCGGCGAGCGCCAGCACAGCGAGGATGGCCGGATTCGTTCCGCGCATGGTCAGTTGGGAAGCGTGCCGTGGCCGGGTTGGCTCCCGGCCAGCGTGGCAGCGAGGTGCTCGGCCACGCGGCGCAGGCGGTCCTCCGCGGAGGCAGTCTCGAGAAGCCGCTGCCTCTCGTGCGGCGATTCGATGATCATGGCTCCCACCGCGTCCGCCAGGTCCCCGGGACTGGCGGTGCTGCCTGCCATCTGCGCCAGGGCCGTCGCCGCGGCGCCGGGATGGCGCGCGCACAGCGCGAGCACGAGCTGGCGGAGCTGCTGCGCCGAACGGTCCAGCGCCACCGCCTCCGCGGGCGCCTCATCGAGCGCCTCGGCGCGCACCAAGCGGTAGGGCTCCTGCGTGGGAAGCTCCTCGACGATCCGCGCGCGCCGCACGCCCCGGAGCACGATGTTGGAACGTCCGTCAGGCAGCGGATCGACGCGCGCCAGGATGCCCGCTCCGATCACCGGAAGCACGCGCGGAGGGTTCCGACCCGCCCTCAGCGCTTCGCCCGGAATGTTCGCGAGGGCCAGTACGCCGGCGCCCGACTGGCAGTCGCGCACCATCTTGCGGTAGCGCGGCTCGAAGACGTGCAGCGGGATGAGCGCGTGCGGCAGGAGCACCGCGCCCGGCAGCGGAAAGATGGGCAGCCGGTGCAGCTGGCGTTCGACTCGCTGCGCGTCATCCATCGTGGCTCGGCTCCCTCGGGCTCGCCGGGCGGAGACTAGCGGCCCTGATCGCCAGCCGCCAGCGGCCGACCGCCAGCCAACGCGTTCAGGCGGCCTGCGCCTGTCGGGCGCGCTGCTCCTTCACACCCACCTGGATCCGCATGCCGTAGAAAGACCGCCATACGAACACCAGGGCCACCGCGAAGAACACCGCGGCGAGCGCCCAGCGCGTCGAGTTCTGCAGCTCGGTCGCCAGCTCCACCGCCAGCAGGCCGAAGAGCGTGGTGAACTTGATGATGGGGTTCATGGCCACGCTGGAGGTGTCCTTGAAGGGGTCGCCCACGGTATCGCCGACGACGCTCGCGGCGTGCAGGGGCGTGCCCTTCGCCTTGAGCTCGACCTCGACCACCTTCTTGGCGTTGTCCCAGGCGCCGCCCGCGTCGGCCATGAAGATGGCCTGGTACAGGCCGAAGATGGCGATGGAGATGAGGTACCCGATGAAGAAGTACGACTCGAGGCAGGCGAACGCGAGGGTGATGAAGAAGACCGTGAGGAAGATGTTCCACATCCCGCGCTGCGCGTACTGCGTGCAGATCTCGACCACCTTCTTCGAATCGGCGATGGAGGCCTTCTCGGAGCTCTCCAGCTTGATGTTCGCCTTGATGAACTCGACCGCGCGGTACGCGCCGGTGGAGACGGCCTGCGTGGACGCGCCGGTGAACCAGTAGATCACCGCGCCGCCGACGATGACCCCGAGCAGGAAGGGCGCGTGCAGGATGGTGAGGTACTGCATGTTCGCGGTCAGGCCGTCGGTGAGCACCATGATGATGGAGAAGATCATGGTGGTGGCGCCGACCACGGCGGTGCCGATGAGCACCGGCTTGGCGGTCGCCTTGAACGTGTTCCCGGCGCCGTCGTTTTCCTCCAGGTAGTGCTTGGCCTTCTCGAAATCGACGTCGAACCCGAAGTCCTTCTTCAGCTCCTGCTTGATGCCGGGCTGCGTCTCG
>JBJMQJ010000259.1:0-7347 GCA_045802765.1 Myxococcales bacterium | reverse complement strand
CGACATCGTGGGCAGGCCCGGCCGGACCGCGGTCCAGAAGATCGTCCCCAGGCTCCGCGAGGAGCACTTGCTCGACGTGTGCGTGGGGAACTCGGAGAACTCCGCCGGCGGGGCGGGGATCACTCCGGACAGCGCCGACGAGCTTCTCGAGGCGGGCCTCGACCTCTTGACCAGCGGCAATCACACCTTTTCCAAGCGCGAGATCGGACCGTACCTGGATCGCCCGGGCTCCAGGCAGCTCCGGCCGGCGAACTACCCGGACGGGGCGCCGGGGCGCGGCCATGCCGTGATCGAGGGCCGGTCGGGAACGCGCCTGGGGGTGATCAACCTGGAAGGGCGCGTGTTCATGAAGCCGCTCGAGTGCCCGTTCCGGACGGCGGACCGGTTGATCGAATCGATGCAGGGCGAAGGCGTCCGCTGCATCCTCGTCGACATGCACTGCGAGGCGACCAGCGAGAAGAACGCGATGGGGCATTACCTCGACGGCCGCGCCAGCGCGGTCCTCGGCTCGCACACGCACATCCAGACGGCCGACCAGCGCGTCCTGCGCGGCGGAACCGCGTACATCACCGACGTGGGGATGTGCGGTCCGTGGGACAGCGTGATCGGGCTGCGCAAGGAGTCCGCCATCGAGCGGTTCCTCACCGCGCGCCACACGCCGTTCGAGACGGCGCAAGGCGAGACGGTGCTGCAGGGCGCGATCGTGGAGATCGACGATCAGACGGGGAAGGCGCGCAGCATCTCGCGCATCCGGGAGACGCTGCCCGAATGATCGAGGAGCTCCTCCGGCGCGCGACGCCTGCCGAGCAGCTCGCGGAAGTGACCCGCGGCGCCGTCGACGTGCACACGCGCGAGGATCTGCTCCGCAAGCTCACCGCGTCGGTGGACCGAGGCATCCCGCTGCGCGTGAAGATGGGGTTCGACCCGACCGCGCCCGACCTGCACCTCGGGCATACCGTGCCGCTCGAGCGGATGCGCAGGTTCCAGGACTTCGGGCACACGGTCATCTTCCTCATCGGCGACTTCACCGCGATGATCGGCGATCCCACCGGCCGCAATACCACCCGGCCCCCGCTGAGCGACGAGCAGATCGCCGCCAACGCGGAGACGTACAAGCGGCAGGTCTTCAAGGTGCTCGACAAGGACCGCACCGAAGTGCGGTTCAACAGCGAATGGCTGCTCCCGCTCGGCTCGCCGGGGACGATCAAGCTCGCCGCGAAGTACACGCTGGCGCGGATTCTCGAGCGCGACGACTTCAAGAAGCGCTTCGCCGAGGAGCGGCCGATCGCGCTGCACGAGCTGCTCTACCCGCTCGCGCAGGGCTACGATTCCGTGGCCCTGAAGGCAGACGTGGAGCTGGGCTCTTCCGACCAGCTCTTCAACCTCCTGGTGGGCCGCACGCTGCAGAAGGAGTACGGCCAGGATCCCCAGGTGTGCCTGACCGGCCCGCTGCTCGAGGGCACCGATGCGCGAGAGGAGAAGGGGAAGATCGTCGGGGACAAGATGTCCAAGTCGCTCGGCAACTACGTGGGGATCGACGAGCCCGCCGGCGACCAGTACGGGAAGCTGATGAGCGTCTCCGACGCGCTGATGTGGCGCTACTACGAGCTGCTCAGCCGCCGCACCACCACCGAGATCGCCGAGCTGCGCCGCGGTCACCCCAAGGCCGCGAAGATGGCTCTGGCGCGGGAGATCGTCGAGCGGTACCACGGCGCGCAAGCGGCGCGGGCCGCCGAAGACTCGTTCGAGCAGGTGCACGCGCGCCGCGAGCTGCCCGACGAGATCGAGGCGCGCGAGCTGCCGCGCGAGCCCGGGGCAGAGCGGATTCCGCTGGTGAAGGCGCTCTCCAAGCTCGGCCTCGCCGCTTCCGGCTCCGAAGCCCGGCGGCTGATCGCCCAGGGCGGCGTCACGGTGGAGGGCGAACGGGTCAGCGATCCCAATGCCGCGCTGCCGCCCGGCTCGCACCTCATCAAGGTGGGCAAGCGCAAGTTCGTGCGTCTCCACGTGCGATGAGGGCGGCTCTGGCGATCGCCGCCGCCGTGATCGCCTTCGGCGTCGCGGCGCTCTTCGCCGGCCAGCGCGCGCTGATCTACCCGGCGCCCAAGCCTGCGCGCACGCCCTCCTCGGAGCTGGGCGAGCTGGTGCGGCTACCTTCGACGGTCGCGCTGTGGTCGCCTCCCTCTCCGGGAGCGGCGGTCGTCGTGCACTTCCACGGGAACGGCGAGCAGCTCGCCGACCTGGGTCGCGTGATCGCCGCTTTGCGGGCAGCCGGGTTCGGGGTCCTCGCCGTCGAGTATCCGGGGTACGGCCTCGCCTCCGGAAAGCCTTCGCAGATCACGCTGCTCTCGGCTGCGCGAGAGGCGCTCGCCTACGCCCGCGATCGCCTCGGCATCGCGCCCGGACGCATCGTCCTGCAGGGCCAATCGCTCGGCTCGGGAGTGGCATCGCAGCTCGCCGCCGAGGGACAGGGTGCGGCGCTGGTTCTCATCTCGCCCTTCACGTCGATGACGGATCTGGCAACGCGCCTGTTTCCCGCCCTTCCGGTGCAACGCCTGGTGCGCGATCGATTCGACACGCGCGACGTGGCGCGATCGGTCCGGGTCCCGGTGCTCATCGTCCACGGCGATCGCGACGAAGTGGTGCCGTTCTCGATGGGCGAGGAGCTCGCGCGCATCTTTCCGGACGCCCGCCTGATGCGTGTGGAAGGCGCGCATCACAACGACCTCTGGCATTCGCACGGCGGCGAGATGTCGTCCGCCATCGCGGCGTTCGTCGGACGGCGCCGCGTACGTTGACCTCGCAGCCGCCCGTCGCCGGTGGAGCCGCTCCATCGCGCTCCGGCGATTCCTGCTTGACAGTTCCGCTGGCGCCGCGAACAATGCCCGCGATGCGCCTCCCCACCTGCGCCTGTCGCTGTCGGTGCCGTCCGGTGGGCGAGGACTTGCCGGCCGCCTGAGCGGGCCGGACGTTCTTCGAAGGCCCACCATCCGGCGCGGTGCGTGGGCCTCTGCGCTTCGGGCTCCGAAGCGGTTCGCCCTCCGACCTCGCGGGTGGTGCCTTCCAACGCGAGGAGCAGCACTTCGTGCCAAGGCGAGGAACACATCGGTGGGCGGTCGTGGCGGCCGCCATCTGCGCCTCGGCGGGGTGCAGGCGAGGTGCGGACCCGCGCGGCCAGCTCCAGCTGCTCAACGTCTCGTACGATCCGACGCGGGAGCTGTACGCCGATTTCAACGCCGCGTTCGCCAGACACCGGCAGGCCGCGGGCGCGCCGAAGGTGGAAGTGCGACAGTCCCACGGCGGATCCGGCAAGCAGGCGCGGGCCGTGCTCGACGGCCTCGAGGCGGACGTGGTCACGCTCGCGCTCGCTCACGACGTCGACGTGCTCGCGCGCGCCGGGCTGCTGAAGCCCGGTTGGCAGGATTCGCTCCCGCATCGCAGCGCGCCCTATACCTCGACGATCGTCTTCGTGGTGCGCAAGGGGAACCCGAAGCAGATCCGCGGCTGGGAGGACCTCACCCGCAAGGGCCTCGGGGTGATCGCGCCGAATCCGAAAACCTCGGGCGGCGCGCGGTGGGCCTACCTGGCGGCCTGGGGCGCGGCCCTGCGCAGAAGCGCGGGCGACGAGCGCAAGGCGCGAGAGTACGTGGCCGCGCTCTACGCGAACGTGCACGTCCTCGACACCGGGGCGCGGGCCTCGAGCACGACGTTCGCGGAGCGCGGCGTCGGCGACGTCCTGCTCTGCTGGGAGAACGAGGCGCGCCTCCTCGCCGACGAGATCGGGAAGGACCGATTCGACGTCGTGTTCCCGGCCGTCAGCGTGCTGGCCGAGCCGCCGGTCGCGCTGGTGGACAGATACGTCGACAAGCATGGGACGCGCGCCCTCGCGCGGGAATATCTCGAGCATCTCTACTCGGAGGAGGGCCAGGAGATCGCCGCGCGCCACCACTACCGCCCGCGGTCGCCTGCCGTCGCCGCGCGACATGGCGGCGAGTTCCCGCCGCTTGAGCTGTTCACCGTTGACGAGATGTTCGGCGGTTGGGACAAGGCGCAGAAGACCCATTTCGCCGACGGCGGCGTCTTCGACCAGATCGCCGTCGCGCAGGCGAAACGATGACGCTCCGGCGCGGACGGGGAATCCTGCCGGGATTCGGGCTTTCGCTCGGCACGACCGTGCTCTATCTGACGCTGCTCGTGCTCGTCCCCCTGGCGGGAGTGGCGCTGCGCGGGGCCACCGCGCGCTGGGACGACATCTGGGATGCCGCCACCTCGGCGCGCGCGCTCGCCTCTTTCCGGCTCAGCTTCGCAGCCTCGGTCGCCGCCGGCGCGGCAAATGCAGTCGCCGGGTTGCTCGTCGCCTGGGTGCTCGTCCGCTACCGCTTCGCGGGCCGCTCCGTGCTCGACGCGCTCGTCGACGTGCCCTTCGCGCTGCCCACCGCGGTGGCGGGGTTGGCGCTCACCGCGGTCTACTCCGCCGGCGGATGGATGGGACGCTGGCTGGCGCCGCTCGGCATCCAGGTGGCGTACACGCCTGCCGGCGTCTGGCTGGCGATGACCTTCGTCGGTCTGCCGTTCGTCGTCCGCACGGTGCAGCCCGTGCTCGCCGGGATCGACGCGCACCTCGAGGAGGCCGCAGCCGTGCTGGGCGCCGGCAGGCTGCAGTCCTTCACGCGCGTCATCTTCCCCGCCGTGCTTCCCGCGGTGCTGACCGGCTTCACGCTGGCGGTCGCGCGAGCGCTCGGTGAATACGGCTCGATCGTGTTCATCTCCGGCAACCTCCCGCTGCGCACGGAGATCGCGCCGCTGCTCATCGTCGCCCGCCTCGAGCAGTACGACTATGCGGGGGCCACCGCGCTGGCGCTGGTGCTCCTCCTCGCCTCCTTCGCGCTCCTGCTCGCCACCAACGTCCTCCAGCGCTGGAGCGTCCGGCGCCTGGGGCCTGCTCCGGGGTAGCGGATGCCGTTCGGCGAGTCGATCCTCATCGCGCAACCGATCCGGCAGCCCGGTGTAACCGAGCCCGCGCCCGTGCGCTGGCTGCTCGTCTCGGCCGCGGCGGCGCTGCTCGGCTTGTTCGTGGCCGTCCCGCTCGCGGCCGTGTTCGCAACCGCGCTGAGAGGCGGTGTCGGCAGATACCTGGCGGCCATCCTGCACCCGGACGCGCGGTCCGCGATCGGGCTGACCCTCTTGACGGCGGCGATCGTCGTACCGGTGAACGCGCTCTTCGGAATCGCGGCCGCATGGGCCATCGCCAACTTCCGTTTCCGCGGCAAGCGCCTGCTGATCACCCTCATCGATCTCCCCTTCAGCGTGTCGCCGGTCATCGCCGGCCTCGCGCTGGTGCTGGTCTTCGGCCGGCAGGGCTGGCTGGGAAACTGGCTGGACGCCCGCCAGGTCCGCATCGTCTTCGCCGTGCCCGGGGTGGTGCTGGCGACCGCGTTCGTGACGGTGCCGTACGTCGCCCGCGAGGTCCTGGCAGTCCTCGAAGCGCAGGGCAGCGAAGAGGAGGCGGCCGCGCTGACGCTGGGAGCGAGCGGCTGGCAGATTCTCGCGCGGGTCACGCTGCCGAAGATCCGCTGGGCCCTGCTCTACGGGATCGCCCTCTGCAACGCGCGGGCGATGGGCGAGTTCGGCGCCGTCTCGGTCGTCTCCGGGCACGTTCGCGGCGAGACGATCACGCTGCCGCTGCACGCCCAGATCCTCTACGACCAGTACGATGCGGTGGGCGCTTTCGCCGTCGCCTCGCTGCTCGCCCTGCTGGCGCTGTTCACCTTGATCACCAAGAAGTACGTTGAGCGGAGGTCGCGCCCCGTATGAGCATCGTCCTGCAGGCGGTCACCAAGCGCTTCACGTCGGCGGGAACGCCGGCGGTCGCGGACGTCTCCTTCGAGGCCCCGCGCGGCGCGATCACGGCGGTGCTGGGGCCTTCCGGCGCGGGAAAGTCGACGGTGCTCCGCATCGTCGCGGGCCTCGAGGCGCCGGACTCCGGAAAGGTGCTGATCGACGGCGAGGACTGCGCGCGCTTGCCCGTGCAGAAGCGCGGCGTGGGGCTCGTGTTCCAGCACTACGCGCTGTTCCGCCACATGACGGTCGGCGAGAACGTGGCCTTCGGGCTCTCCGTCCGCCACGTCCCGCGCAAGCAGATCGCGGCCCGCGTGCTCGAGCTGCTCCAGCTCGTCCAGCTCGAGCACCTCGTCGACCGGTATCCCGCCCAGCTCTCCGGCGGTCAGAGGCAGCGCATCGCCTTCGCCCGCGCGTTGGCCGTGCGGCCGCGGGTCTTGCTCCTCGACGAGCCGTTCGGGGCCCTGGACACGAGCGTGCGCCGGGAGCTGCGGGACTGGCTGGAGCAGCTCCATGCGGGGATGGGCGTCACCACGCTCCTCGTCACCCACGATCAGGAAGAGGCGCTCGAGCTGGCCGAGCACGTGGTGATCATGTTCGACGGCCGCATCGCCCAGTCGGGTCCGCCGGGCGAGGTGTACGACCATCCCGCCTCGCCTCGGGTGGCGTCCTTTCTCGGTGGAGCGAACCTGCTCACGGCGCCGGTGTTCTCCGGCCGCGCCGATTTCGGCGCCGTCGAGGTTCCGGCGCCGGACTCCGCTCGCGACGGCGAGCTGCTCCAGGTGTTCGTGCGGCCTCACGACCTGAAGCTCCGCCGCGTCCGCGGCAAGCACCCGGGCCTCGCGGTGGCGCGGATCCAGCGCGTGAAGCGCATCGGCGGGTACGTGCGCATCTCGCTCGCCCTGCCGGGCGGCGAGTCCCTCACCGTGGAATCCCCCCGCTCCGAAATCGACGAGCTGGGCGTCGCCGCCGGCGAACCAGTCCTGGTGGATCTGCGGGCCGCCCGCCCCTTCACCGAACACGCCCCCCAGTGACGCGATTCAGCCAAAACAATTGCACCACGGAGGACACGGAGATCACGGAGGGTGGGTGGGTTTCCAAAACCAAACCCAGCTTTCTCCGTGCTCTCCGTGTGCTCCGTGGTGCAATCTTTTTGGCGAAGCGCGGCATCGCGGCGGCATTCCAAAAGGCGACGCCCCGCGGCTCGAAACGAGCGGCGGGGCGTCTTGGGAAAAATTCCGGCAGCGACCTACTCTCCCACACGCAAAGCGTGCAGTACCATCGGCTCTGGAGGGCTTGACTTCCGTGTTCGGGATGGGAACGGGTAGGACCCCTCCGATGTAGCCACCGGAAACCTGGCTGCCCGGGCGGGTGGTCGGCGCCGGGCAGTTGCATACGCGCAAAGAGAGAGAGCGATGTGTGACGGTCGCGATTGGCGACCGGGCTCGACCTTGGCCTCCGGGAGGCTCGCTGCCATCGGGGGACACCATGAAAACATGGTCCCCTCCCATT
>JBJMQJ010000258.1:0-5470 GCA_045802765.1 Myxococcales bacterium | reverse complement strand
GCGACTTCGTCGGCGACCTGCTGCATTAATGGCAATTCGTGTACGAATTGTTGCCCGAGTTACAGTTGTCGAATCCAACCCGCGGCCAATTTGTGCCAGCGGTGGGCACTGCGGCGCCTCCCGAGTCGGTCATCAGCGCGTACACGTTCCCATTATCGGCGCCGAAGTAGATTACGCCGCTGGAATCCATGGTCGGCTCAGACCCAGGCCCTGTGAAAGTGACGTTGGACGCGCCGGAACCCACACTAGTACCCTTGAAGCGCCACACGCGCGCGGCAGACGCGCCGGGTGACTTCGTGTATTTCACGGCGACCATTTCGTTCTGGCCACTGTCGGAGAAGTAAATCACATTGTCAACTCCAACCGCTACCGCCGATGGCGCCCCGACACTCGCCGTGGCTGGGAAGTCGACTGTGTCGGCCCCAGTGCCTTGATCAAACGCGCGCACATGGCCGTCAGTGACAGTGGCGACTCCAAATACCAGTGAGTCGGATATGACTGGAGGCGCCGTTATTGCGCTGCTCATCCCCCCGGCGCCTGCGGTAGTCCACGCTTGTGTGGTGAGCCCAACGGGATCCACTGCGTGATAGTTCTTATTCTCGCCGTAGAACAGGCTATCAAGAAGAGAAAGGGATCCGACGACTACTTGAGTCAGGTCATTCTTGACGAGCGTACCGAATCCGTTCGGAAGGCTAAACGGCACCTTCGCAATTCCAGTATCCCCATACGCGAAGTACACGGTGGCTCCATCCGAAATCGGAGCTCCCACGGTTCCTGGCGTAGCCGCGCCGACCGAAACGGATTTGAGTTGGTTTGCGGGGCACGAACCACCTGTTCCCCCGATGGCCCACAGCAGGTTGCTGCCCGTATCGGCGACGAGCATTCGTTCACTCGCACCGCTCGACCCGATGACTGCTGGTGCACCATTCGTCTGTCCACCGAGGGTGCAGACAAACTCAGTCGTGAATCCACCCACAGATAGTGAGAACGCGTACGCATTGCTAGCATTCTGTTGCACGACGTACAGCTTGTTTGTAAGAGGGCTATAGGCCATGTTTGCTGTAACGCTCGTGACTCCCGCCACATGCCCAGTAGTAGCAAAAACGGCACCTGTAGTGTCCAGCGCCACGATTGGATCCGCTGCGGCATTCGTGCCTGCGATCAGCACCAATGTTTTGCCCGCTACAGGAGGCGTTACAACAGGGCTACCACGTATATTTGCGAGCCCGGTGAGCGTCCTTACCCACTTGACTCTAGTCACGTTCACATTGATAGGTCCGGCGGTCGCAGAATTTCCGACGTTGTCCCGAGCCGTCACCGTAACCGAGGCTACTCCGTCGCCGTTGTCGTCCGTGTTGTTGGGCGTCAGCGTCGAACCGCTCGTCAGGGTGGCGATAGAGGGTGTGAACGCGAACGAGTAGTTTAAGGCCGTTCCGCTCCCGGATGTCCCAGCGCTGGGCGTGCAAGTATTACCCGGGATGGCGCAAGCCATTCCCTGCAAGGCATTTGCGCCACTCCCGCTCGCGCCGTCGTCAGCCGAAAAGGTCATCAGGGCCCCGTCGTCTCCGAGGCGCCAGAAGTGATTTCCGTCGTGGCCGCACACGATGGTTCCGCCTGTTGCACATCCCCCGCTCGGATATGTCGGGGCAAACGAGACTGTCGGTGGCTGACCATCGATGCCCAGTGACCCCGAGCCGAGGTTCGAACCAGCATCCGTTTGGCGCGGCTTGCCGAGTACGTCCGACGCAGCCACCGTGAATCCGATCAAGGCTTGGACTCCGGCCGCGACCGGCACACCGATGCGCGCTACCTTGAAGTGGTAGTTGTCCGTTCCAGCGTCCCGAGTGACGCTGCCCACCTTGTCGATGCGCGTGCTCCCCTGCATCAGCGCCACGGTCGTGATGTCCACCCCGGTGCCCGGATCGACGATCGTCGCCTTTACGTCGATGTCACCCGCAGCCGACTGACGGAACCAGGGGACATTTCCGACCGTTGCCTCGGCCACCGACAGGGTCGCATCGACGGCAACTCCGCGCACGACCGGGCCCGCGTCGTCGATCTTCAGGCCCGAGGTGGGCGTGACCTGGGTCTGGTTGTTCGAGGCGTCGGTTGCGGTGACTTGGAAGAGGAGCGGGCCGTCGGTTCCGGAGGGCGCATCGAGCGTCGGCACGATGAAACTGTAGGTGGTGACCGTGCCCTCGGTGGTGCTGGTGGTGAGGTCGATGCGGTTGCCGTTCACGGTCAGGAACACCGATGCGATCTGGCCGCCGAAGCCCGGGATCACGTCCACGCTCACCGGGATCGAGTTCGCCCCGGAGCGCGCGTAGAAACCGTTCAACCCCGGCGCGGGGCTGTCGGTGACGCGCACGGCCGCGATGACCGGGCCGGTCGAGACGCATTTCGCGTTCGCGCACGTCTCGGTGGAGCCGCAGATCGGGTCGCAGGCCGACACGCAGACGCGTGGGTCCACCGAGCTGTCGCAGCTGAGCCCGGCCTTGCAGTCGGAGTCCTTCGCGCACGTCCCGTTCAGGTCGACCTTGCAGCCCAGCGTGCCACACACGACTGCCAATGCGGCGAACAAGCGCTTCATCGATTCTCCAGGATCAGAACGCGAACGTGAGGACAAGGCCGGAAGCCGCCAGGACGCCGCCGACGATGAACAGCACGTTCGCGGTGGTCGCGGCGCTGTGCGCGGAGGAGATCGTCGAGAGGTCCCTCTGGGTGTAGGCGCCGTTCGCGGCGAAACGGCTGTTGGCGTCATTGGCGAGGCTCTTGCCGTGCAACCCCTCGTACGTCGCGATTCCGGCGGCGACGACACCGACGGCCGCCATGGTCATCCCGACCGAGCGGGTCCACTTGGTCGGCGTGGGCCGGACGCTCGGAGCGACGCTGGGCTTGCCGTCGACGCCGCGCGGAGACTCCGTCGGCGACTGCAGGCTCAACGCCTCCTCGTTCTCGCGTGCATACAGCGTCACGCCGGTCGACGGCTGCCGCGAGACCAGGAGCGGCCGTTCGAGGGAGGTCCGCTTGTCGACCGCGATGCGCACCCGGTGCACGCCGACCGGAAGCCGGAGGCGCTCGGGACGGCTGGAGGTGCGGGCAACGGATTCGCCGTCGACGAGAATCTTCATCTCGGGGAGGTCGGCGTCGATGAGCACCTCGCCGGCGCATTCCTGGGCCATCATCAGCTTGCACGCCAGCGACTCGGCCCAGACCTGCACTTCGGGAGCGGTCTGCGAGGCGATCACCTGGTCCTTGTCGCCGAGCACTTTCTCACCGCGGGTGTCGACCAGCTTCACCCGCAGGATGAGGCCGTTCTCCGTCTTCGTCAGGTCGCCGGCGAAGACCTCGTCCACGCCCTGCAAGCCGCCGAGGCTCGCCAGGCATGGCACGTTGAGCCCACAGCCCTGCTTCTCGGCGGGCTCGGGCAGAGCCACCACCGCGCGATACCGCCTGGACGCGTCCGCGACCTGGCGGAACGCTTCGTCGACCGTCTTCAGGAGGGCATCGGTCTCGCCCTTGCGGACCAGGCGATACAGCCCGAGCGTCGTGCCTTCGCCCTTCGGTTTCGACGAGGGCAGCGCCGGCTGCGTGCTCGGAAGTGGCGGCGCGGGCTGGCCGCTCGCAGCGGGTGCGGCGGGCGTAGGAGCTGCCGTCGGCGGCGTGGGTGGGGGCGGCTCGAGCTGCTGCTGCTTGGGCTTCGACTTGGGCTTGCGCGACTGCGCGGCGACCGCCGGCATCGAGATCATCGTGACCGTGACGAGCGCGGCGAGCAGCCGGTGCATGCGTGCATACCCCCTGCCCGGCAATAGCATCCGCGCCGCTCGACGAGCAAGCTACCGCCCGCCGCCAATCCAAGCCGAGATCGTCGGTGAACTGCTCTACCTGCGCAACGCGATCACGTCGATTTCCACTCGCGCGCCTTTCGGCAGCGCTGCCACCTGCACCGTCGACCGCGCGGGAGGCGCGTTGGGGAACCGCTTCCCGTAAACCTCGTTCACCGCGGCGAAATCGTTCAAATCGGCGAGGAAGATGCTCGCCTTGACCACGTTGGCGAACCCCGTTCCCGCGGCGGCCAACACCGCGGCGAGGTTCTCCATCACCCGCTCGGTCTGCGCGCGCACGTCGCCCTGCACCATCTGCTGCGTCTGCGGGTCGAGCGGGATCTGGCCGCTCACGAAGACCAGATCGCCCGCGACGATTCCCTGCGAGTATGGCCCGATCGCCTTGGGTGCCTTGTCGGTCGACACGGTCTGGTTCGGCATGCGCTCCTCCTGTGCGGGGCGCGCAGAGTGCGCAACCGGGCGCCTGCAGGTCAAGCGCGCAGGGCCGCGGACAGCGTCCGGGCAAAGTCGCCGCGGCGACCGACGGACAGCGCTCCCAAGCCGAGCCAGGACGTCCACTCCCGCAGCTCGGCGGCCAGAGCGCGGGCCACCGAGCCGCGGTCCACGCCCGGTTCGAGCCAGGCGCCGACGACCACGAGTCGGCGCGCGAGCCGGTCCGACTTGAGATCGACGCGCGCCACCAGCCGATCGCCGGAGAGGAAAGGCAGGACGTAGGCACCCCAGCGGCGCTTCTCGGCAGGCACGAAGATCTCGAATCGGTAGTCGAACCCGAACAGCCTCCGCGTGCGCGGGCGGAACCAGACCACCGGATCGAATGGCGACAGCAGGCTGCGCGCCTCGATGCGCGCGGGCTCCGCGTCCGGATGCAGATACACCGGCTCGCGCCACCCTTCCACGCGCACCTCGCGCACGGCGCCCGACGCCACCAGCTCGGCGAGGCGCGGACGCGCGTCGCGCACCGCCATGCGGAAGTAGTCGGCCAGATCCGCCGCGCTGCCCACGCCGTGCGCGCCCGCGGCCTGCAGCAAGAGCCGTCGCTGCGCCTCCTCCCGGTCCACCGCGCGCGAGTGGTGCTCGGCCGGGACCACCCGCTCGGACAGATCGTAGCGCCGCGCGAGATCCGCCTCGCGCGCGGCGATGGCCAGCGCCCCGCGCCCGAAGTGGGCCTCCAGCACTGCTCGGGGCACGGAGCGGAACCAAGCGTGGTCGAGGCTGTGCGTGATGCCCTCGAACGGCGGCAGCTCGTCGGAGCGAAGTGGCCCGCGCGAGCGCACCTCTTCGAGCACGCGAGCTACGTACTCGGGGTTTTCGCGCAGGAACTCATCGAACCCCCACGGGCGCGGCCGGTGCTCGTCGCGGCGGTACCGGAGCAGCGGCCACGTTTCGGTGGGCACGATCGATGCCTCGTGGGCCCAGTGCTCGGTGAACTCGCCGCTGCCGTAGACGAGCCGGTCGAGCAGCGAACGGTCGTACGGCCCCAGGCGCGAGAAGGGCACCTGGTAGTGCGACGGCACCAGCACGTTCACGTAGTCGAGCTGCACCAGCGCGAGCCGCCGGATGGTGCGTGCCAGGTCGCGGATGGTAGCGCGGCGCGGGCGCGGCCGGTCGAACCCCTGCGCGGCGAG
>JBJMQJ010000257.1:0-4236 GCA_045802765.1 Myxococcales bacterium | reverse complement strand
TCCGGGCGGCCGACGATGACCGTCGTTCGCAAAGACTGGTCGCTCACCAGCGCGAGGAACGATCCGTCGACGATCGAGCTCGCCTTCTCGCCCCCGCGGCCGCCCTGCCCGTGGCAAGAAGCGCAGTAGGTCGTGTACACGGCAGCGCCGTGCTTCGGGTCGCCCTCTCCCGCGGCAGAGTAGGGTGGCGGGTGGACGTTGCGGACCGTGTCCGGCTTCGCCCACCGCTCGCGGATTCCCGCGACGATCGCTTCGACCTGCCGTTGCGTCAGCATTCCGCCGGCTTCTCGAGCGAAAGCAGGCATCGCCGTGCCGGCAACGCCGTTGCTGACCACTTTGCGAATCGTGGCGTCGTCCGCGATGGCGAGATACAGCGGATCGGCGAGCGCAGTCGCAGGCCCGCGCCGGCCGTTCTCACCGTGGCATCCGGCGCAGTCTGCGCGATACGGCGGCTCGAACGCGGTGATCGCCTCGGGGCGAGCCACTTCGGAATCGGCGGACGGTCGCCCGGGCATTCGCGAGCACGCGGTCGCGACCAGAAGCGTGAGCGGAACCGCGAGCGCGTCTCGCTTCATCGCTGCCTCCCCTCTCGCGGGTCGCGCTCGAGGCCGGTTCCTTCGAAGCCAGCGCGAAGGACGAGCGGGGCGCCCTGCCACGTCTTCACGCGCTCACGTCTCGAGACCACGATTCCGGCCACGATGCCGAATCCGACGTCGGACACGAGGAACCAGAACCAATCGATGCGCTGGCCGAGCACCGGATTGACGACGCCGACGACGCCGTGGAACACGGCCGCCCAAAGCAAAGGAGCCACGAAGCCGCCGAGCAGGATCGGCCGCCGCGGCCACATGGGCAGCATCGCGCCGTACAAGAGGCCCACGGCGATCGAGGCGCAGAGGTGGATCGCGACCGCGATCAGCGTGGATCCGGCGTGAAACCGGGCGAGCTCGGCCGGGCTCGCCGCGACCGCGCCGGGGAAGAAGCCTGCCGACAACAAATTGACCGCGTACCAGATGCCCCGCCGCGTGACGGCGCCGAACAGCAGCGCGACGATCGCCATCGTCAGTCCGCCGGCGAGACCGCCGCGGATTCCGGCGGAGATGGGATAGACCTCGACGGGTAGCCATGCCCGCCGGGAGCCAGCCACCACTTGGAGGTGCACCACCTCGCGTCGCGTCGTCAATGCGGCGGGCGGCGGCGGTTCAGCCTTGACCTGCTCGTGCGCGTCGCGCGGCAGCACCGCGCGGAACCAGCCGACGAGTCCCGCGAGACCCGCGACTGCGCCGAGTGCGCTGACGGCCGCGCTCGTCGCGAGGCCGCCGAACAGCAGCACGAGTCCGAACGCGAGGATCATCGGCCAGGCAGTCGGCGCCGGGACTTCGACGACCTCCGGCGAGCTTTCCTGCAGCGGTGCGCGGTATTCCACGGTTCTCCTCAGCGGCCGACGACGTAGACGACCAGGAAGACGCCGATCCAGACGACGTCGACGAAATGCCAATAGAGGCTGAGCAGGTCGACGCGCGAAGCGTGCTCCTGCCTGACGTGACCGCCCGCAGTCAGCAGCGCGACGGTCGCAAGCGCGATCAGGCCGACGGTCACATGGAACGCGTGCAGTCCGACAAGTGAGTAGTAAGTCGTTCCGAACAGGTTCGTGCGGATCGTCAGTCCTTCGTCATGGATGAGGTGTCTCCATTCGAGCGCCGTGCCGCCGAGGAAGACCGCCCCGAGGACGATGGTGGTGACCCAGAATCCAGCGAACGAACGGACGTCGCCTCGGCGCAACGCAGCGATCGCGCGATGAATCGTCCAGCTGCTCGAGAGCAGGCAGACTGTCAGGAAGATGGGCGCGTGCAGCACGCTCGCGGTCGGCCCGCTGATGCTCTGCCCCGCGTAGAACAGGTACGCGACGATGAGGATGACGAAGATCGCCGTCTCGCTGGCGAAGAGCGAGAACATTCCCACCCTTCCGCGGGACGGCAGGACCCAATCTGCATTTGCCATGGCGGTGCTCATTCGTATTTCCAATCCGGATCCTCGGGATGCTTGAGATCCCAGAGCGGCCGGCGGCTCTTCACCTGCGGGACCGACGCGTAGTTGTATTCGGGAGGCGGTGAAGTCGTGGACCACTCCAGCGTCCACGCGTCCCAAGGATCGCTCCCCGCGGCGCGCCCGCGCACGTAGGAGCGGACCAGGTTGAAAGCGAAGATCAGGACGCCCGCGGCCTGGAACACAACGCCAATGGTGGTGACGAGGTTCCAGGTGTCCCAGCCCCGCCCCGGCTCGTAGGTGTAGATGCGCCGGGGCATCCCGAGCAGACCGGGCACGTGCATCGAGTCGAACGTCAGGTGGAAACCGACGAAGAACAGGCAGAAGTGCGCGATCGCGAGCTTCTCGCTGTACATCCGGCCGGTGACTTTCGGGTACCAGTAATAAAAAGCCGCAAAGATGCAGAAGAGGATTCCCCCGACGATCACGTAATGGAAATGGGCGACCACGAAGTAGGAGTTGCCCAGTTGCCAGTCGAACGGGGCCGAGGACATCATCACTCCGGTCAGGCCCGCGATGAGGAATTGAAAGAGGAAGGCGATGCAAAAGAGCATCGGCGCCTTGAAATAGATCTTCCCTCCCCACATGGTGGCGAGCCAATTGAAGATCTTGATCCCGGTCGGCACCGCGATCGCCATCGTGGTCAGGATGAAGAAGGTGTTTCCCGCCGACGACATTCCCACGGTGAACATGTGGTGCGCCCACACGCTCATGGCGATGAACGCGATCGCGACCGTCGCGGCGACCATCACCGGGTAGCCGAAGATCGCCTTGCGCGAGAAGACGGGGATGATCTCGGAAGCGAAGGCGAAGGCCGGGAGGACGAGCACGTAGACTTCGGGATGGCCGAACACCCAGAAGAAGTGCATCCAGAGGACGGCGGAGCCGCCCGCCTGGGTATCGAAGAAATGTCCGCCGAGGTACCGGTCGACGATCAGCATGAGCTGGGCGGCGGTGAGCGGGCTGACCGCCAGGATGACGAGCGCGGCCATGGTCAGGTTCAGCCAGACGAAGAGGGGCATCTTGCCGAGCGTCATCCCGGGGCAGCGCATGGAGACGATCGTGGCGATGATGTTGATCGCGGTGCCGATGCTGCCGAACCCGGAGACGAGCAGCGCGAGTATCCAGTAGTCGGTGCTGTGCCCCGGCGAAAACGTCTTGGACGTCAGAGGCGCGTAGGCGAACCAGCCGACGTCCGGAGCCGTCCCGGCGCCGTACAGGCCAAAGCCGCCGACGAAGCTGAAGTAGAGGAACAGCCCGCTGAACGCGGTCAACCAGAAGCTGAAGGCGTTCAGGCGCGGGAACGCCATGTCCCGCGCGCCGATCATGAGCGGGACCAGGTAGTTCGCAAAGCCGAACACGATCGGCATGGCGACGAAGAAGATCATCGTCGTGCCGTGCATGGTGAACATCTGGTTGAACACCTGCGGCGAGACGAAGTCGTTGTGCGGCCGCACCAACTGGACGCGCAGGACCGTCGCCTCGATTCCGCCGATGACGAGGAACAGAAGCCCGTACCCGACATAGAGGAGACCGAGTCGCTTGTGATCGACCGTCGTCACCCATTCGTGCAGCCGGTCGACGAGCGGCCGCGGTCTGGCCGGAGCATCGATCCATCCCACGTCAGTCGTCGCCAAGTCGGTTCTCCTCGTCGATCATTGCAGGGTCGACAGATACGCAGTGACGGCGTCCAGCTGCGATTCGCTGAGGCCCATCGGCGGCATGAGCGAGCCAGGCTTGAAGTCCTCGGGGCGCCGGATCCAGGCGCGCAGATTCTCGGGAGTGTTGCTCACGATCCCGGCGCCGAGGGTCTGGCGCGACATGAGGTGCGTGAGGTCCGGCCCGAACCCGCCGTTCGCCGGCGTTCCCGACACGGTGTGGCAGTTGATGCAGGCGGTGTGCTCGAAGACCCTGCGGCCTTCCTCGACGCGAACGTCGTCGCGCGGCGCGGCGGCTTGCTGGCGAACCCAGCGGTCGAAGTCCTCGCGCGAGTCGGCGTACACGCGCAGGAGCATCTTCGCGTGCTGCGTACCGCAATACTGCGCGCACTGGCCGAGGTAGAGCCCGGTTTCCCTGGGCTCGATCCACGTCTGGTTCGGGTGGTTCGGGATCAGGTCGGTCTTTCCGGCGAGGCGCGGCACCCAGAAGCTGTGGTCGGTGTCGGCGGAGAGCAGGTTGAGAAACGTCCGC
>JBJMQJ010000256.1:0-9929 GCA_045802765.1 Myxococcales bacterium | reverse complement strand
TCGCGTGCGTCTTGATCGCCGGCATCTACGGCGGCGCGACCGTATCGAAGAAGATCTTGGTCCTCCAGGCGCTACCGGCCGCAGCCGGCCTGATTGTCACGCTGAATCTTCCTTGAAGGTGGATGCCAAGGGGCGGTACGCAGTTGGAACGGCAAAACGAGGTGCGACAATCGTCGCGGACATATTCAAACAAACCACAGGAAATATTGTATCAGGCCGATTCCTCAGGTGAACTGCCGTGTTACATCACCGCATTGCAACGCACGGGGCATCGTGCGCTGGGCCGCGGTTCAAGTTCTGGACTCGCTCAAATCGAAAACCTTTTGTGTTTCACAAGGATCGGGAATGGCACCGGCGCTGCATTCGAATGGGTCAGGTCGATGGAGCACCAAGGGAAGGTTCGCCGTGGCGACCATTCATGCTTTGCAGCGCACCATACCGACGACACCGGCCGCCGAGGAACCGCCCGTCCCCGAACATTGGATGATCGATAAGGGCGATTTGCGCGGGTGGGCCGCCGATTCCTATCGGAGAGTTGAACAGCGCTGCGTCGAATGGATAGCCGCCCACGGCGTCGCGCTCCTGCGCATCAGCCTGGGCATCGTCCTGTCCTGGTTCGGTGCGCTGAAGTTCGTCCCGTTGGCGAGCCCGGCGGCGGGCCTCGCGGCCGCGACGGTCGGCAAGCTCACCTTCGGGCTGCTCGACCCTCGAGCCGCGCTCCTCCTTCTCGCCGTCTGGGAGACGGCGGTCGGAGTCGCGCTGGTCGCGGGGATCTATCTTCGCGCCGCCATCTGGCTCTTGCTCCTCCAGATGGCCGGCACGCTGACGCCGCTCGCTCTCTTCCCGTCGCTCACCTTCACGAGCTTCCCGTTCGCGCCGACCATGGAAGGCCAGTACATCCTGAAGAACCTGGTGCTGATCAGCGCCGCCATCGTGGTCGGCTCGAGCATGCGCGGTCCCGCCCTCGGCACGCTCTCTCGCGGACGACCCCGCTGCGCCTGCAGGTGAGATCTGAGATCTGGGTGAGATCTGGGGACACCATACGCAACTCACGAGCCAACTCGCGGCCGGGTCGATTTGAACTCGCGAGGTAGCCGCGACTCCGGTCGGCCTATAACGCCCGAGAAAGTCGGAACATCGACGGGCCTGGATGGCTCGTCAGGTTGGCATGGGGAGTTGCGTATGGTGTCCCCGAATCCCCGGGAGTTGCGTATGGTGTCCCCGAATCCGGCGCGGCGCTACCTGCGCACGAATCGCTGCGCGCGCTTTCCGGTGTCCACCTCGCCGGCGTAGAGGTTTCCGTTCGAGTCGATGGCCAGATCGTGGACCCAGTGGAACGCGCCCGCCGAACGGCCGGGGCCTCCGAGCGTGCCGACCACCTCGCCGGTGTCGCGGAGCAGCGTGAGCACCTGGTTGTTGCGGCCGTCGGCCAGATAGAGGAATCGCTGCTGCGGGTCGCGCGACAGCGCCAGGTCCCACACCGATCCGTTCGACGCGGTGTGCGGCTCGACGATGAACTCCTTCACGAACGTTCCATCGCGGCGGAACACCTGGACGCGGTCGTTGAGCCGGTCGCAGACGTAGACGAGCCCGTCGCGCGCGAGGCGCACGCAGTGGACGGGGTTGCCGAACTGCCGCGCGGGAGGACCCGACGGCGGGGTCGCGCGCCGGAGCGTGACTTTCTCCTCGTCGCTCGGCGGTTTTCCATATGCGCCCCAATGCCGCTTGTAGGCCCCCGTGTCGGCGTCGAAGACGATGATGCGGCGGTTCTGGTATCCGTCGGCAACGAACACCTCGTTCGTCTCGGGATCGACTTCCATCCCGGCCGGCTTGCCGAGCCGCGTGACGTCGCCGCTGCCGGTCTGCGGACCGGACTTTCCGATCTGCGAGATGAACTTCCCCTCCCGGGTGAAGCGGACGATCTGGCCGTCATTGTCGCCGTTCCCGCTTACCCAAACGTGTCCCTTGGCGTCGACGTGGATGCCGTGCTCGTTGGACGGCCAATCGTAGCCGCGCCCGGGGCCGCCCCATGCCTGGAGCAGATTGCCGTCCGCGTCGAATTCCATGACGGGAGGGGCGGCAACACAGCACTTCGAGACCGGCGGATCGAGCGCGGCGCCTTTTTCGTCCTCGGTGAGCGAGGCGGGCCGCTGGATCAGCCAGACGTGATCGCTCCCATCGACTGCGATGCCGCTCACCTGGCCGAGGATCCACTTGTTGGGCAGCGGTTTGGGCCAGGATGGATCGACCACGAACGCTGCGCCCTTGGTCCGAGTCTCCGACCCACCCGTGGCGCAGGCGGCGAGCACGGCGCAAGCAAACCCGAACAGACCTCGAAGATGGGTCATGTTCCCTCCTTGCGGCGCTGTTAGCACGGTCAGCGACATCATGACGCGGCCGTGCCCTCGCGTCGTGCAGAAAAGCCCAGATGCGTGTGACGCGATCGCGGCGATGTTCTGAGAATGCGCCGGGCTTGGTCTAAGCTCGCAATGCAGGCCAGCCCGAGATGAGCGGTTCATTCGTCAAGAGAGATCTGGGCGAGGCAGGCGCACTGTATGTGAAGCCGCTCGGCAATGACCGATTCGCCCATTTGTACGCCACCACGGACCCGGATGGCGGCGGGCCTATCGGACAAACGAATGCGATCGTGTTGAGCGGCATTTCGTACCACGTTTCTGCGCATCCGCAGCTGAGCGACGACGGAAAGACGATCGAGGCCTTCCGGCGGCGCGCCGACGGATGGATGAGGTACGACCGGATCCATGTCTCGCGCATTGGATCGTTCAACCTCGAACCCATCTCGATCGCGACGCACGAACGGGTTCGCGCTCTCGTGGAGCAGGCGTGCGCCAGCTATCTCGCGCGACCACAGGCGCCCGCGGAAATCAGCGCGGCTCGCGCAGAGCATCTGCGCATGCAGATCGAGCGGTTCGAAGCAGACGAGAAGGCATTGGCGGCGCAGCTGACCCGGACCCGCACGTCGCTGGAAGCAAAGCGCGCCGAGCTGAAGCACATAGAATAGCTCGGTCCCGGTGTCGATCCGGCCATCCGGAGTGATACGGTCGGCCGCGATGCGCAAGCTCGTCGAGGGAATCGTCGAGTTCCGCCGGAGCCGCCGCCCCGACTACGCGGAAACGTTCGCACGGCTGGCCCTGCGCCAGAAGCCGGACGCGCTGTACATCGCCTGTTCCGACAGCCGCGTGCAGGCGAACGTCTTCGCCTCGACCGAGCCGGGCGACCTGTTCGTCGTCCGCAATCCCGGGAACCTGGTCTCCCCGGCGGGTCCGGATGGAAAGTCGATCTCGGACGAGTCGGAAGCCGCGGCGATCGAGTTCGCGCTCGACGTCCTGGAAGTGCGCGACATCATCGTCTGTGGCCATTCGGGCTGTGGCGCGATGGCGGCGCTCGCCTCGGGTCGCGAGAACGTCCGATGGCCGCACCTCCGGTCGTGGCTACGTCACGCGGACGCCGCCGCGGAGCGGCTGGGCCGCGGGGAAGGAGATCCGGAACGGACGCCTGAGGACCGCCTCTCGCAGCTCAACGTGCTCCTGCAGCTCGACCACCTGCGCAGCTACGAGCCGGTGCGGCGGCGGGGGCCAGGCCTCCATTCCTGGTGGTTCGAGATCGCGACGGCTGAAGTGCACGCCTGGGATCCGGTCGCCGGCCGCTTCCGC
The DNA here is from genome assembly GCA_045802765.1 of Myxococcales bacterium. Classification (GTDB taxonomy): domain Bacteria; phylum Myxococcota; class Myxococcia; order Myxococcales; family 40CM-4-68-19; genus VBKO01. The sequence continues at coordinate 6,255 of JBJMQJ010000256.1, read as the reverse complement.
GCGATCGACGACGAGCACGCCGGACAGATCCTGCAACGAATGAAGCGCTGACGGCGCCGCCCCTCGAGAGGGTGGCGCCGCCAGCTGACCAGCGGCGACTAAGCGTCGGGCGGAACGATGATCGTCTCCTGCCTTTCCGGCGGCATGGGCGGCGGCTGACGCGCCTCGTCCCGCTTGCGCTTTTGCGTCCCGTCCAGCACGTTCTCGCTGGTCCGGCGCCGTGCCGCCGCCAGCGCACCGAGCAGCGAGCCCACGAGGCCGAGGATGGCGCCGCCCGCTGCCGCGCCGGTGGTCTTCGCCGCCGTCTCCGAGGCGTCGGCAGCACGGTCGCGATCTGCCTGAGTGGGGCCCGTGTTGCGACGGGCGTTGCTCTCGCGCTCGGCCCTCGCCTGCGCCCGCGGGCCCGACGCGACCGTGGCCGCGCTCTGCGCCGCCGTACGCGCCGCGCCCAGCGCCAGCATCGCGCCGATCAGCAGCGAGAACGCCCAGCAGAGGGCGCCGTGGAGCAGCGCCTCGCCGCGCCGGCGGTCGCCGGCGATGCGGATCGCCAGGTAGGCGCCGACGAAGGAGCTGACCAGGAGGGCGACGACGCCGAAGATGCCGGAGCCGGCGCCCAAGCCATTCGACGGGTCGGCGGCGTACGGATCGAATTTTGCCAGGCCGATCGCGGCGCCGAGAAGGCCGATCAGCGAGAACACGGCCCACCCGAGCGCGGTGCCCGCCACGATGGCGCTCCAGCTGATCCGCAGCCCTCGATCGTAGCGGACGTCGGAATGCCCCTGAAATTGCGTTGAACCTCCCAGAACGGGATCGTAGACAGCCATGCTGTGCTCCTGTCGCGAAATTGGACAGCATCAGACTGTGGACGGAGCGCCAGGAATCCAAGCAACGGCCGCTCCGGTCGCTGCCCAGACGGCAACTACGCCCTCGCCCGCTTCGCGGGCGCGTGGCAGAACGCGGTGTAGCAATCGCTCCGGGAGAGGAGACATCCGTGGCCGACATGTACGGCGGTCGCAGGGAGCAGATGTTCCCGCGCCTCTCCGCCGCCCAGGTGGCGCGGCTCGCGCACATCGGCGAGCGGCGTCAGGTCTCGCGCGGCGAGATGGTGGTCGAGCAAGGTGAGTCGACGCCGAGGTTCTTCGTGGTCATTTCCGGCGCGCTGGCCATCGTCCACCCGGATCGCGAGCAGGAGGTGTCCTTGCACGTCCTCCGCGAGGGCGAATTCACCGGCGAGGTCAACATGCTGTCCGCGCGGCCCAGCCTGGTGCGGACGCGGGCAATCGAAGCAGGCGAGTTGCTCGTCATCCGCCCGGACGATCTTCACAAAGTCGTCCAGGCCGACGTGGACCTGAGCGAGATCCTCATGCGTGCCTTCATCCTCCGGCGGGTGGCGCTGATCGCAAACTCGCTCGGGGACGCCGTGCTCCTCGGCTCGACGCACTCAGCGGCCACGCTGCGGATCCGCGAGTTCCTCACCCGGAATGGCCAGCCGCACGCGTACCTCGACGTCGACAAGGACCCGGACGTGCAGGCGCTGCTCGACCGGTTCGGCCTGCATCTCACCGACGTGCCGGTGGTCATTTGCGGGCAGGTGCGTGTCCTGAAGAGCCCGAGCAACGCGGAGATCGCCGAGTGCCTCGGCCTGAACCGGGTCCTCGATCCGGCGGCCGTCCGCGATCTGGTGATCGTCGGCGCCGGACCCGCAGGCCTTGCTGCCGCGGTCTACGCGGCGTCCGAAGGGCTGGACGTTCTCGTCCTCGAGTCCAGCGCCCCCGGCGGACAAGCGGGCTCCAGCTCGAAGATCGAAAACTATCTCGGGTTTCCCACGGGCATCTCCGGGGAGGCGCTGGCAGGCCGCGCGTACACGCAGGCGCAGAAGTTCGGGGCGGAGATCGCCGTCGCCCGCTCCGCGGTGAAGCTGCGCTGCGAGCGACCCCTCCACACGGTCGAGATGTCGGCTGGCGGATCGGTCACGGCGCGCAGCCTGGTCATCGCCACCGGCGTGCAGTACCGGAAGCTGCCGCTCGCCGAGCTTCCCCGGTTCGAGGGGCTGGGCGTGTACTACGGTGCGACGCACGTCGAGGCGCAGCTTTGCCAGGCCGACGACGTCATCATCGTCGGCGGCGCCAACTCCGCCGGGCAGGCGGCCGTGTTCCTCGGCGCCACCGCGCGCCAGGTCCGCATCCTGGTGCGCGGACCCGGGCTCGCGGAGACGATGTCGCGCTACCTCATCCGCCGCATCGAAGACAGCCGGAACATCGCCGTGCGCGCGTTCACGGAGATCGTCGCTCTCGAAGGAGACGGACACCTCGAGCGCGTTCAAGTCCGAGATGGCCGGACCAACGAGATCGAAACGCTGCCCATCCGGCACGTCTTCGTCATGACCGGGGCGATTCCGCACACCGGATGGCTGCAGGGGGCGGTGGCGCTCGACGGCAAGGGTTTCGTCAAGACCGGACCCGACCTGGCGCACGAGGATCTCACCGCGTGGCCGTTGCGCCGGCCCCCCTTCCTGCTCGAGACGAGCGTGCCGGGAGTGTTCGCGGTCGGCGACGTCCGCGCAGGTAGCGTGAAGCGCGTCGCCTCGGCAGTCGGCGAAGGCTCGATCTGCGTCCAGCTCGTCCACCGCCTCCTCGCCGAATGAGCCGACCTGGCGGCCTGGCATGACGATGCCGGTGAGCCCATGGCTATGGGTGCTCTTCGCGATCCTGGTGTTGGCGCTGCTCGGCGTCGATCTGGGAGTCTTCCGTGCCTCGCGGCGCGGGCCGCAAGAGGTGACGCTCCGTTCGGCGGCGTGGTGGAGCGCCGCATGGATCGGCCTCAGCCTCGGCTTCGCGGCGATCATCTTCGCCTTCTACGGCGGCGGCCCGGCGCTCACCTATCTGACCGCCTACCTGCTGGAAAAGTCGCTCTCGGTGGACAACGTCTTCGTCTTCGTCCTCATCTTCTCCGAGCTGCGCATCCCGGCCCAGCAGCAGCGCCGCGTCCTCTACTGGGGCGTCCTCGGAGCGCTGATCGTGCGCGCGCTGCTCATCGCCGGAGGCGTGTTCCTGCTCAGGCGTTTTCAATGGGTCGTCTATCCATTCGCGGCGCTGGTCGTCTTCGCTGCCGTGCGCCTCCTCTGGGGGCGTGAGAAGGAGCGCGAGCTGGTCGTCACCGCGTGTGCCGTGTGCGGGAGCTGGGTCGCGCGCATCATCCCGATCACGCCGGTGCTCCGCGGCGGGTCGTTCTGGGTCCGCGAGCGCGGCCGGCTCGTGGCGACGCCGCTCTTCATCGCGCTCGTCGTCGTAGAGACGACCGACGTGGTGTTTGCGCTCGACTCGATCCCCGCAGTGTTCGCAGTCACTAATGATCTGTTCCTCGTGTACACCTCCAACGTGTTCGCCATGCTCGGGCTGCGCTCGCTCTATTTCCTGCTCGCCGGCGTCGTGGAGCGCTTCCGTTTCCTCCGCGCGGGCCTCGCGGCCATTCTCGCGTTCGTCGGCATCAAGCTGATGCTCAGCGGCGTGGTGGAGATCCCCACCTGGGTATCGCTCGCCGTCATCGCCGCGGCGGTGATGCTCGCCGTGACCGCGTCGGTGGCGATCCCGCGGCGGATGGCGGCCTGAAGCGGGTGTCCTCAGCGGCCTTGGGGCCTTTCATCGCCAGGCAGAGGGCGGCTGCTCACAGGCGCGTCGATCGAGGCGCCGGCCCGAGGGGCTTGCCTCCGGGGCCGTTCTCGAACGTCATCGGCCCCGCGAAGGGTCGCTGGTTCACGCCGCGCTCATCCCAGTCGCAGACGCCGTGCGCAAAGACCGCCCGCAGCCGATCCTTCTGGTCGGCCGTGAAGGTCGCCCTTCCGTACGCGGGGTCGTCGAAGTCGAGCGACTTGAGCTTGCACTTGAGGATGTCCTCGGCGATCGGCCCGCCCGCGACCTGGCGCGGGGAAGCGTGCTTGACCAGCCTGGGATCGGCATCGCACACGCTGAAATCGGTGACCTTCGTCGCGTGGTCCGCGTCGGCGATCGCCGGATCGGTCGAGAGCACGCAGAAGTCGAACGCTTCCTTCGGCTTGTTCCGGATGACCTTCCGCTCGCGCGGCGCGTCGCTCGTGTCGGCCTCGATGTTCGCGAGCCACTTGTCCATGGTGAGGAAGGACTGCAGGGTGAACGCAGCCGGCGCGAGCAGCGTAGTCGGGAAACGCCAGAACACGTGGTTCTCGTGGTTGCCGTTCGCCCGGTCGAGGCGCGCCCGCAGGGCGTAGCTGCGCCAGATCTGGTGGATGCCGAAGAGCGGGCCCGCGCCGAGATTGTTCGTCACCTCGTCGAACCCGCGCACGTCGATGATCGGCGTCTCGCCCAGCTGTCCGGCCGAGACGATGCCCGTCGTGTACGCGATTCGCAGCGCCTCTTCGTCCGCGACCGTGCGGCCCGGCGAGGGGACGGTATCGGGCGTGAATCCCCCGATCTTCTCGTTCAACGCGACGAATTCCTCCGGTGAGATGGCTCCGCGGGCGAGCGCCTTCAGCCCGTACTGGATGCCGATGTTGTCGGCCGTGGAGCGCCCTCGGTTCACGGTCCCTGGCGCGGCGCCCCAGATCGAGATCGAGTTGTCCCAGCTGCCGCAACGGGTTCCGGTCGGGTTCGCGATCGGATCGTAGACCTGGGCGGGGAGGAGCTGGCAGTTGTTCCGCGGCGCGCCGAGCGGCGCCGCGGCGCCCGTCACGCCGTTGAATACGATGTTCGGCACGAACTGACCGGGTTTGTTGTTGCTGCCGAAGGTGTTGTTCCAACCCCAGCAGGCCGTCTGATCGAGGTGGCCGGCGATGGCGATTTTCTTGTCGTTGATCTGGGCCTGCGTCAGCCCCGCCGTGAGCGTCGCGAAGGTCGTCGAGTTGAAGTAATTGACGAGCAGGGCGCAGTCCGAGACCTCCATGCCCGTGGTCTCCGAATCCGGGTACGTGCAGGTCGGCTGGATCCCGTCGAGCAGACCCGGGAAGATGGAAGCCGCCGTGAGCTGCTGGATCGATCCGCCCGAGCAGCCGTTCCCCATGGTGTACCGGATCTCGCCGTAGGTCTCGATGATGTGCTCCTTCGTCATCATCAAGGCCTCCGCGTTGTAGACGCGGTTGGAGTTGAACAGCGAGTCGTTCATGCTGTTGTCGACCACCATGAACCCGCGCGTGAGCGCGTTGTCGTCCGTCCAGCTCTGCTCCGAGCGGAATTGCCGGCGCGGCTGGCCCGTGCTCGCCCCGAAGGTGTAGACGACCTTGCCGTTCCACCCGCTCTGCGGCGCCCACGGCTTCCAATCCTGGGTGGGATCGAAGAGCACCGCGATGTCGTAGATGCCGCGATCGATCGTCCCGCGCTCCACGCGGACGATGTAGGGCCTGCCGGTAATCGTCGTATCGATGTCCGTGGCCGACGCCGAGAACGGCTTGAAGCAGGAGGGCGGGGGCGGCACCGCCGGCGGCGTCGCCGGAGGGTTCGGATCCGGCAGCGAGTTGGCGCAGGCCGGCGGCCTGAGCGCGTTGGTCTTGTAGTAGAGCTTGAGCTCCGTCGCGATGTTGCACTGCGGGTCGCCGTCGCGCGCACGGCCGCTCAGCCCGCTGGCATTCGTCGCCGGAGAGGTCGCGGTCGCCGGCTGCGCGACCGGAGTCGCGCAGACGAACGGCTGGGTCTGCGGCCCAGCGATGACCGGCCCGCCGATCGGATGATTCGTGATCACCAGGCGAGCCGACTGGTTCGTCTTCGCAACGCTGGCGATCAGGACGTTCTCTCCGTCGACGAGGCCGGTGACCACGCCCAGCATGCGGCCGTTCGCGCGGACCGCGAACGCATCTCGCACGTCGCGGCCGTTCAGCTTGACGCTGATCGCGCCCGCGAGCTGCGGCTTGGGCGCGACGATCTCCACGTAGGCGTCGCCGCCGCTGATCAGGTCCGCCCGATTCGACAGCGTCTTGATCCGGAGGCTTCCGCCCTCGTCCTCGTCGCGCGAGCCATCGCGCTGAGCGACCGGGGAGGCGGGCGCATTCGCCGTCGCGTCAGGGGCGCTGGAAGGACCTCCGCAGGCGTGGATCGCGAGCGCGCCGATGCAGGCGGCGCTGGCGGTCCCGACGCGAAACGACCATCGGGCACGAGCAGTCATGGGACGGCTCCGATCATCAAGGACGGCAGGGAGGACGATCGTCGGGCAGGCCGGCGGTGGGGGGCACGTGCAGCCGGGACAAGATAGCATGTCGGCGGGAGAGAAGGCTGCTACGGCGAGAGGCCCGTC
>JBJMQJ010000255.1:0-3094 GCA_045802765.1 Myxococcales bacterium | reverse complement strand
GATGATCGGTGGCGGCACCGGTCCGGCGACGGGCACGAACGCGACCACCTGCACGCCGGGCTCGTGGAACATCGCGCGCATGCTGCAGGCGACCGACGACCTGCCGCTCAACATCGGGTTCACCGGCAAGGGAAACACCTCGATGCCGCAGGGGCTCCTCGAGCAGATCCGCGGCGGCGCGGTCGGGCTCAAGCTCCACGAGGACTGGGGCACGACCCCGGCCGCCATCGACTGCTGCCTGGGCGTCGCCGAGGGCGAGGACGTGCAGGTGACCATCCACACCGACACGCTGAACGAGTCGGGCTACGTGGACGACTCGATCGCCGCGTTCAAGGGGCGCACCATCCACACCTATCACTCGGAGGGCGCGGGCGGCGGCCATGCGCCCGACATCATCCGCGTCTGCGGCGAGCCCAACGTGCTGCCCAGCTCGACCAATCCGACGCGCCCGTTCACGGTGAACACCCTCGACGAGCACCTCGACATGCTGATGGTGTGCCACCATCTCGATCGGGAGATCCCGGAGGACGTCTCGTTCGCGGAAAGCCGCATCCGCGGCGAGACCATCGCGGCGGAGGACATCCTCCACGACCTGGGCGCCATCAGCATGCTCTCGAGCGACAGCCAGGCGATGGGCCGCGTCGGCGAGGTCATCGCGCGCACCTGGCAGACGGCGCACAAGATGCGGGAGCAGCGCGGGCGGCTGAGCGACGAGAAGGGCGACAACGACAACCTGCGCATCCGGCGGTACGTGGCGAAGTACACGATCAATCCGGCGCTGTCGCACGGGATGGCGCACGAGATCGGGTCGGTCGAGGTCGGCAAGCTCGCCGACCTCGTGCTCTGGCGGCCCGCGCTCTTCGGCGCGCGACCCGAGATGGTGATCAAAGGCGGGTTCATCGCCTGGTCGCAGATGGGCGACCCGGGCGCGTCGATCCCGACGCCTCAGCCGAACTACATGCGGCCGATGTTCGGCGCGATGGGTCGGGCGACCGGCGCGACCGGCATCGCGTTCGTCTCGCAGCGAGCCGTAGCGGAGGGCACGGTGCAGGCGCTGGGGCTGCGCAAGCGGATCGCCGCGGTGCGCGGGTGCCGCAAGCTCGGCAAGCGCGACATGAAGCTGAACGACGCGCTGCCGGCGATCTCGGTCGACCCGGAAACCTACGAGGTGCGCGCCGACGGCGAGCTGCTCCGCTGCGAACCGGCGGTGCGGTTGCCTCTAGCGCAGCTGTACTCGCTCTTCTAGCGGCCAACTCCTCCACCGCTTGCAGCACGAGCGTCCCGTACGAATGTTCCCTCACGGACACGTGGGAAGGGGGGGCGGGCATGCGCTCGGCTCGTGGTCGGTTCGTGGCGGGGCCGCTGTTGCTCGCGATCGCCTGCGGTGGGAACACGCCACCGCTCGCCAAGGGACCAGGCAACCACACGCTCTCCGTCAAAGTCGACGGAAGCGGGATGGTTCGCGGCGACGTGCAGGAGTGCAGGTCTACCTGCGACAGCACGCTCGCGAGTGGAGCGCGCGCCCATCTCGAGGCGACGGCAGACGCGGGGTGGGCATTCTCCGGGTGGAGCGGTTCCTGCACCGGGTCGGGCAGCTGCGAGGTGGTGCTGGACGCCGATGTCACCGTCATGGCCGTGTTCGCGCGAGTTCCTCCGCCGCCGCCGCAGCGGCCACAGCTCGTCGTCGGGATCACCGGTTCCGGGAGCGTGCGGTCCAGCCCGGTCGGGATCGACTGCCGCCCGAACTGCACCGCGGCCTTCGACCGCGGCACGGTCGTCACTCTGACGGCGACGCCGGCCGCAGGGCTTCAGTTCGATGGCTGGGGCGCCGCATGCGCCGGCAAAGCGGCGTGCAAGTTGACTCTCGGCGGCGATGCGCAAGTCTTTGCCACCTTCTCGGCGCCGCCCGTGCGCATCGAGGTGAGCTTCGCCGGAAGTGGCTCCGGACGGGTAACCGCGAGCCCGGCGCTCCTCGATTGCTCGGGAACCTGCACCGCGACGATTCCGAACGGGACGACGCTGGCGCTGACCGCCACGCCGCAATTCGGCTCGCGGTTTGCCGGATGGTCGCGCGGCTGCTCGGGCGGCGGTGCTTGCACGGTGTCCGCGACAGACAAAGACATCCAGGTGAGGGCGACGTTCGAGCTCCTGCCGACGCACCGGGTCGATCTCGCGATCGGCTTCAACGGCAGCTCCAGCGGACGTGTCGTATCCGATCCGCCCGGCATCGATTGCACTTCGAACTGCAGCGCGACATTTCCGGAAGGGGCGCAGGTCGCGCTGACCGCGACGCCCGACAGTCGCTCGACCTTCCTGAGCTGGTTCCAGGGTTGCGGCGGCACCGACCCGGTGTGCAAGGTCGTGGTGCTCGGCGACATGACGGTGCAGGCCAATTGGGAGGCGGCCGCGCCCGAGGCAGCCGTCTGGTGGTTCAACTCCACCTCGGCGGTGGCGCTGAACGGCACATACGCCTTCTACGCGTCTACCCAGATCGGACGTGGGGTCTGCAACGTCTACTCAGTGTCGAAGGCGAGCGGCGCCCAGGTGCTGCTGGCGCAGACCGTCGGCCGCTGCGGGTCGATGGCGGCGGACGAGCAGCGCGTCTATTGGACCTCGGCGACCGCCGGCAGCGAGGGACCGTGGACCGAGTCCCTCTACGCGTTCCCGCTGGACGGTTCGGGGGCGCAGGTCCTCGCGCGCGGGCCCCGCATGGGACAGATCGCCGCGGGCGCGGACGGCGTCTACTTCGCGACCGTGAGGACGACGGACATCTGGGGGTCCTCGGCCATCGATGGGAGCGGCGCGGTCTACCGTGTCTCGCCTGGCCGGGCCCCCGAGGTACTGGCCACCGGGGTGACTCCCGCTTCAGGGCTCGCGATCGATGCAACCAGCGTGTACTTCGGGAGTCGCGCCTCCCGCCAGGGCCAACTGCTACGCGTGCCGCGAGCGGGCGGGTCCGTCGCGGCGCTCTTCTCGAGCGGCGGGAATGTCTGGCCCACGCGCCTGGCGGTCGACGCGACGAACGCGTACTTCCGCACCGCCGCGCCGGACGTGTGGTCGTATGCGAAGGCCTCGGGTACCGCCAGCCTGATCG
>JBJMQJ010000254.1:0-7185 GCA_045802765.1 Myxococcales bacterium | reverse complement strand
CTGCAGACTCCGCTCCTCGAGGGGCGCGGGCTGCACAAGTCGTACTGGCTGGGCGAGAAGGAGATCCACGTCCTGCGGGGCGCCTCGTTCGCGCTGCGCGCCGGGGAGATGGCCTCGCTCGTTGGCCCCAGCGGAGTGGGAAAGAGCACCTTCCTGCACGTGGTGGGCACGCTCGATCCTCCCACCGCCGGGAACGTGCTGTACGACGGGCAGGACGCCTTCGAGATGGGCGAGGAGCCGCTGGCGCGCTTCCGCAACCGGAACGTCGGGTTCGTCTTCCAGTTCCATTACCTCCTCCCCGAGTTCACCGCGCTGCAGAACGCCGCCATGCCCGGGCTGATCAGCCGGCTGCGGCGCGAGGAAGCGGAGGGCGTGGCGCGGGAGATGCTGGAGCTGGTCGGGCTCGGGCACCGGCTGGACCACAGGCCCGGCGAGCTGTCCGGCGGGGAACAGCAGCGCGTCGCGCTCGCCCGCGCGCTGGTGCTCAAGCCGCGCTTGCTGCTCGCGGACGAGCCGACCGGCAACCTCGACGAGGCGACCGGCGAGGGGATCCACCAGCTGTTGCTCGATCTGAACCGCCGGCTCGGCATCGCGGCCATCGTGGTGACGCACAACCCGCGCCTGGCGGAGCGGATGCCCCGCCGGCTCCGGCTGCACGAGGGCCTGGTCGTGGAGGTTTGAACCCGGAGGACGTCGAACGTCGGATGGACAAATCGTTTGGGCTCAAACCAAGTGGCCGGCCTTACGCTTGCTCCCGGGCCGGGGAGTGATGAGAACAAGCAGGTTGTTCCAAGAAGCGGCCTGCGGGAGGCGCCATGTTCGAGACTCAGCAGAAGAAATCCGGTCCCTGGGTTGGGATCGCGGCGATCGTCGCGGGCGTGATCGTCGCCATCGGCGCGTATCTGTGGGTGCGCCGCTCACCTCCTCCCGCTCCGCCTCCGGAGCCGGTCGCGCAGCAGGCCCCGGCGGCTCCGGCCGACGCGAAGCTGCCCAGCGCGGAGGAAACCGACGCGCGCATCCGCGCCGAGGGCGCGAAGCTGTCCTCGCGCCCCGAGCTGGCGGAATGGCTCAAGCAGTCGGGCCTGCTGGAGCGCTGGGTGGCGGTCACGGACAACCTGTCGGAGGGGGTCAGCCCGCGCAAGCATCTCGGTTTCCTCGCTCCCGCCAAGGGTTTCGTGGCGCAGCAGAAGCGCAACCGGACGTTCATCGACTCGCGCGGCTACGCCCGCTACGACACCTTCGCCGACGTCGTCGCCTCGATCGATGTGAAGGGTTTCGCGGCGCTGGTCCGCGACCTGCACCCGCTGCTGCAGAGCGCCTACCACGCGCTCGGATACCCGAACCGCAACATCGACACCGTGGCGGCGCAAGCCCTGCAGCGCCTCGCCGCCGCGCCCGTGGTGGAGGGGCCGGTCGAGCTGACGCCCGGGAAGGGCGCCCTGTACCTCTTCGCGGACGACAAGCTGGAGAAGCAGGGCGCGGTGGAGAAGCACCTGCTGCGCATGGGGCCCCGCAACACGAAGCTCATCCAGGCCAAAGCGCGGGAAATCGCCCAGGCCCTGGAGCTGCCGGCCACGGCGTCGCGCGGTCCCTGACGGCACCATCGGTACTTGCTCAGAGCAGCCGGCCCTGGACACTTGTCCCGGGACAAGTCGGAGAGCGGGCTCGTTCCATGAAGGGATGACCGACGCCTCAGCTGGCGCGCTCGGATCCTCCGCGCCACGAGCTTGTCCCGGCACAAGTTGGTCCGCGGACCCGCCGGGAGCGCGCCGCCGCCGGCCGTCACTTCCGTCCCGCGCCCACCGCGCCGGCCTGGCGCAGTTCGTCCTTCACGATCTTGCCTCCCTTCATGACGAAGGGGACCGACTCGAGGACGCGGACGTCGGTGAGCGGGTCGCCCCGCACCGCGATCAGATCCGCGTAGCGCCCCGCTTGCAGCGTCCCGACGTCCTGCGCGCGGCCGAGGAGGTCCGCCGCGACGGAAGTGGCGCTGCGGATCGCTTGCGCCGGGGTCATCCCGTAGCGGACGTAGACGGCGAGCTGCCGCGCGTTGTCGCCGTGCGGGAAGATCCCCGCGTCGGTGCCGAACGCCGCCTTCACGCCCGCGCGCACGGCCTTGCTCCAGTTCTGCCGCTGCAGCTGCCCGATGGCGCGCTCCTTCTCGACGTACTCCTTGGGATGTGCAGCTCCTCGGCCTTCCCGAGGATCACGTCGTCGTTGTAGAGATCGCCCACCAGCCACGCGCCGCGCTCCTTGAGCAGCTTGATCCCCTCGTCGTCGATCAAGGTCCCGTGCTCGATGGAGTCGATCCCGGCGTTCAACGCATCCTTGATGCTCTGCGTCCCGTGCGCGTGGGCGGCGATGCGGCGACCCGTCTTGTGCGCCTCGAAGGCGGCGACGCGCAGCTCCTCGACGGTGAACTGCGGCACCCCGGGAGTGTCGCCCCGGGAGAACACGCCGCCGCTGGCGGCCACCTTGATCACGTCGACGCCGTGCTGGATCTGCGCGCGCACCAGGTGGCGGAGCTGGTCGACCCCGTCCGCCTGGGCGAAGTCGCGCTCGCCGGGAAAGATGCTGACCCGCACTTCGGGCGGGTAGTTGTTCAGGTCGCAGTGCCCGCCGGTGATGCTGATGCAGGGACCCGAGGCGACGATGCGCGGGCCGGGGAAGTATCCCTCGTTGACCAGATCGCGGAGATCGGCCGCGGCGAAGGGAGGCGACCCGACGTCGCGCACGGTGGTGAAGCCGGCCTCGAGCGTGCGGCGCGCGTGCACCACCGCCACCATCGACGATTGCGGGAGGGAGGTCTTGAACTGCCAGATGTCCTCGAAGTGATCGGCGCGCGAGGTGAGGTGCACGTGCGCGTCGATGAGCCCGGGCAGGACGGTCGCGGAGGAGAGGTCGATCACCTCCGCGCCGGCGGGCGGCTGCGCGCCCACCGACTTGATGCGCTCGCCCTCGATCTGCAGCACCACGTCGCGCCTCGCGGCATCGCCGGTGCCGTCGAAAAGCCGCCCGGCACGGACGTAGAGGGTGGACGGGGCGGCGGCGAGGACGAGAGCGAGGACGAGGGTCATGCATTGAAGACTAGCAGTTCGTCCACCCGCCCGCGGCGCTCCCCTTTGCAGCTGATGTGCCGCGGCGCGCTCACCACCCGCTGCTCGAACCCGCGATACAAAGCCCGGATCCGCGGCGTCGCCGAGTTGGAGAGCAGGAAACGCACGCCGCGCCGATCGAGCGCGGCGCACTCGGCCGCGAGCCGCTCCTGGTCGGCCCAGGCGAACGCATTGCGCGTGTAGCTGGTGAAGCTCGCCGTCTCGGACACCGGGTCGTACGGCGGGTCGAGGTAGACGAACTCGCCCGCAGAGGCTCGCTGCAGCGCGATCTCGAACGGCGCGCGATGGATCTGCACCGCCCGCAGGACGCGGCTGGCGCGCAAGAGAAGGCCCGGGTCGTGGAAGGTGGGGTTCTTGTAGCGGCCGAACGGCACATTGAAGCGGCCCGCCCGGTTCACCCGCCACAGCCCGTTGAAGCAGGTCTTGTTCAGGTAGATGAAGCGCGCCGCGCGCTCGGCCGCCGGAAGCCGGAGAGGATCGAGGGCGCGCACCGCCTCGAACCGGGCGCGGTCGTACACGTGGACGGAAAGCGCCGCGAGCACTCCGTTCACGTCGTCGCGCACTTGCCGCCAGCAATGGATCAGCTCGCCGTTCGCGTCGCTCAGCACCGCCCGCCGCGGCGCCACCGCGAAGAAGAGCGCGCCTCCGCCGACGAAGGGCTCGTGGTAGCGGCGCAGCGGGCGGGGGACGTGCTTGAGCAGCTCCGGCAAGAGGGACGTCTTGCCGCCGGCCCATTTGAGAAAGGGCGTCGCGGGCACCTGCTCCGCGTCGGGCGGAAGCGTGAAGGCAATGGCCGGCATTTGCGAACCGCGTAACATTCCAAAGATCGGTCCGCCAAATAAAAGGATCGCGCGATCGAAAAGTTGACTATCGATCGCGCGCGTCACTCGTGCCGCAACGCCACCATCGGATCCACCCGCGCCGCGCGCCGCGCCGGGAGGTAGCAGGCGACGAGCGCGACCACGGCGAGCAGTCCGACGATGCTCGCGAACACGGCGGGATCGGTGGCGCTCACCGAGAAGAGCAGCGAGCGCAGCACGCGCGTCAGCGCCAGCGCGCCAGCGACTCCGATCAAGAGACCGGCCGCGGCGAGCGAAAAGCCCTGCCGGACGACCAGCGCGAGCACGTCGCGGCGGACGGCGCCCAGGGCCATGCGGATGCCGATCTCTTTGGTCCGCTGGACCACGGCCACTGCCATGACCCCGTAGATGCCGATCGCCGCGAGCAGCACCGCCATTGCCGCGAAGAGGCCGAGCAGGCCGGTCTGCAAGCGCGGCTGCGCCACGGCGCGCGCGAGGCGCGCGTCGAACGTCGACACGCTCGCGATCGCCTGTTCGGGATCGGCGCGCCGCACCTGCTCGCGCAGCGCCGCCACCAGCGCGAGCGGATTGCCGTCGGTGCGCACGGTGACGGACATGCTCAGGAATCCCTCGGATCCCTGGGCGAACGGCGCGTACACCAGCGGACCCGGCGCGCGTTCCAGCCCGCCGTACCGGACGTCGTCGGCGATTCCCACGATCGTGTGCCGCTGCGGGCGGAAGTCGATCGGCACGGTGTCCAGCGGAACCAGCTCCCGCGGGACGTTGACCGAGATCACCTTCCCGATGGGGTCCTCGCCCTGGAAATAGCGACGCGCCAGCTCCTGGTTGACGATCGCCACCGGCGGGGCGTTCACGCCGTCCGCCTCGGTGAAGGCGCGCCCACGCACCCGGATGCCCAGCGCGCGGAAGTAGTCCCCTGCCACCGGCCGGTACTGGATCTGCGGGAGCTCGTCCGCGTTGCTCGGCAACGGGCGGTCCCAGAGCACGAGGCGCTTGCCCCAATTGTCCCCCGCGAACGGGAGGCTGGAGACGGCGCCCGCCGCGCGCACTCCCGGCAACGCTCGGAGGCCCGCGATCACCTCGTCGTAGAACGCCGCGGCTCGCGCATAGGCCGCGGGAGAGAAGGCGCGGGCGAGCTGCGGATCCACGTACTTCCGGGCGGGCAGGGAGATCTCCGCGGTGAGCAAGCCCTGCGGATCGAACCCGGCGTCCACGCGCAAGAGACGGTACGTGCTCTTCATCAAGAGCCCCGCGCCGGTGAGCAACACCACCGCGAGCGCCACCTCGGCCACCACCAGCGCGGAGGTCAGGCGCCGGCGGCCGCTGGCGCCTCCGGGCGAGGTCTCGCTCAGCGATTCGCGCAGGTCGATCGACGAGCCGTGCAGCGCGGGCGCCAGCCCGAACAGCACGCCGGTGGCCAGCGAGACCAGCAGCGTGAACGCCAGCACCGTGGAGTCGACTCTGACTTCCCGCATGCGCGGAAGCACCTCCTGCCCGAGGAGGTTGAGCGCGTCCGTGGCCCAGAAGGCCAGCATCAGGCCGGCGGCGCCGCCCAGCGCGGCGAGCAGCACGCTCTCGGTGAGCAGCTGGCGGAGGATGCGGCGCCGGCTCGCTCCCAGCGCCGCGCGGATGGCGATCTCGCGCCGCCGCGCGGCCGCGCGCACGAGCAAGAGGTTGGCGAGGTTTGCGCAGGCGATGAGCAGCACGAATCCGGCCGCGCCGAGCAGCACCAGGATGGCGGCGCGCACCTCGCCGACCATCGAGTGCTCCAGGGACTCGACATCCATGGTCAGGCCGCGCGACTCGGGGAACTCGTTCCCGATCTGCGCCGCGATGCCGGCCAGCTCCGCTCGGGCCCGTTCCTCGCGCACGCCCGGGCGCAGGCGGCCGATCACCCCGACGAAGTAGTTGTTGTGCGAATTGAGGTTGTCGCCCGGCTCGAACGACATGGGAAGGAGGAGCTGCGTCTCGCTGCCCAGCCAGGAGAAGCCGGCCGGCAAGATTCCGGCGACGGTATACGGCTGCCCGTCCAGGGTGATGGAGCGGCCGACGATCGACGGATCGGCGCCGAAGCGCGAGTGCCACAGTCCGTCTCCCAACAGGGCCACGCGATGCGAGCCCCATCGCTCGTCGTCGCGGGAGAACCCGCGGCCGAGGGCCGGCGCCACTCCGAGGACGGGGAGGAGCTCCGCGGAAGCGACGATGGCGCGCACGCGCTGCGGCTCCTGCGCCCCGGTGAGGTTCACCGGGTTGCGGTAGAGGGCCGCGACCCCGGAGAAGCTCTGAGTTCTCTCGCGCAGCCGGTAGAAGTCCGGCGGCGAGTTGTTGATCGGAGTCTTCGTGTCCTGCTGGACCGTCTGCACCCACATCAGCTGCCCGGCATCGCGGTACGCGAGCGGGCGCAGCAGCACCGTGCTGGCCACGCTGAACATGACGCTGTTCGCGCCGATGCCCAAGGCGAGCGCGAGCAGCGAGACGGCGGTGAAGGCGGGCGCCTTGAGCAGCATGCGCATGCCGAGGCGCAGGTCGGCGAGTAGCGTCTCCATGGCCTTGCGGCCCCGCAAACTCCGTGCCGCCACGATGGCCTCGCGCCGATCGCTGCAGCGTGTCCGCCGTTGGGACGGCGGTGTCCGTTTCCGGCGCACCGCGGGCCGCCGCATCCGCCGAAACAGAGCGCCCAGCGACAACGCCGGCAGGGCCAAATTCCATTGTTCGCCCCGTCGAGTTGTACTAGGGTCCGCGCCTCTACATGCGCCTGGCATTCCTGCTCGCGACCCTGGGTCTCCTGATCGCGCCGCTTCGGCCTGCGGCAGCCCAGCGCGCAGGGCCTCCCGGCAGCCGGCGCGAACCGCAACCGAAGCCGCCGCCTCGCCCCTCGCCGCCGTCGTCTCAGCCCGGGCAGCCGCTCCCCCCGCAGCCGACGGGTCACGCGCCGGACGTCCCTACCGGGATGACCGCGGCGGAGGCCGCACAGCCCGTTCCGGAGACGGGCGCCATCTCGAAGATCGAGATCCAGGGAAATCGGCGCGTGGAAGGCGACGCGATCCGCGCGGCGCTTCCCGTCAAGCCGGGCGATACCTTCGACAAGCGCAAGCTGAAGGACGCGCTGCTCGCTGTGTGGAAGATGGGGTACTTCAACGACGTCAAGCTGGACGTCTCGCGCGCCAAGCCGCCCGCCGCCGGGTACCAGCTCACCGTGCTGGTCAGCGAGAAGCCGGCCGTCCGCGACATCCGCCTCGAAGGCAACG
>JBJMQJ010000253.1:0-16337 GCA_045802765.1 Myxococcales bacterium | reverse complement strand
GCGCGAGCGGTGCGCCGCGTTCGGCTCGCGCGTCCACTTCCAGCGCGACGACGCGCTCGCGCTCTCCCTCGGCGACGGGCAGTTCGACCTCACCGTCTGCCGGCACATGCTGCAAGCGGTGCCCGACGCCCGGCGCGCCGTGGAGGAGATGGTGCGCGTCACCCGGCCCGGCGGCCGGCTCCACCTCATCGCCGAGGACTACGGGATGCTCTGGTGCCACCCGACCGCGCTCGATTCGGACGGGTTCTGGCAGCGCATCCCCAATCTGTACGGGCCCGCGATCGGCTGCGACCTGCACATCGGCCGCAAGACGTTCACCTTGCTCACCGATCTCGGCCTGCACGACATCGCCGTCGACTACGTCGTCTTGGACACGTTGCGCGTCTCGCGCGACACGTTCGCGCGCATCTGGGAAGCCTGGCGCGACGGGTATACCGACCCGATCGTGCAGCATACGGGCGTCCCGCGAGCGGAGGTCGAGCAGCGCTTTCGCGAGATGATCGAGTGCGCGCGGGACCCCCGCGGCTACGCGCTCTGGCAAGTGCCGGTGTGGACCGCTCTCAGGCCCTGACGCAGACGCTTCGGGAGCCTCGGAGCGCGGCTGCAGGTCTGCCGACGAGCAGCCCTCGCGCCGAGCGCACCGCGCCTTCCGAGGCGCCGTACGAGAGCTGGTATGCGCCCCCCAGCTCCGACGCCTCGTCGGACGGATCAGGCCTGCTCCGGCAGCGGCCGCTGCGCCTCGATCGGCTCGAGGGATCCCAGCACCGCCGCGCCGTGGAAGGCGGCCCGGGCGCACGCCTCGTCGAGCGGAAGGCCGAGCGCGGCGTACCAGGTGAGCGCGCCGGCGAAGCTATCCCCGGCGCCGTAGGATCCGCCCGTCGGAGAGGCTGCGCGGGGCGCGGCGAAGCGACGCATCCCCTCCGCCGTCTCGATGCGGCCGCCCGCCGCGCCTTCCGTCATCACCAGCGCCCCGGGCCTCACTGGATGGTCGGCCAAGGAAGAGGCTTCCCGCGGATCGGCGGCGCTGCCCACCACGATGTCGGCGCGCACGCCCGAGGCGATGAGGGCCGCGCGGCGGCGCGCCGTCACGACGAGGAGCCGGGCGGCGCGGGCAGCGCGCAGCGCATCCGGATCCTGCGCGGTGAAGTAAGCGGCGTCGCAAGAGGCGAGGACCTCCCAGGGCAGCGGGTCCCGCTTCTCGGGGTGCAGCGGCTCGCCGAGGACGACGATGGTGCGCTCTCCGTCCGGCGTGATGAGGACCAGGTCGCGGGTGTGTGGCGCGGCCCGCGCGGCGGCGTGGATCCGCGCGAGCGTCGCCTCCAGGCGCGCGCGCACCTGCGCGGCGGCCTCGTCGGCGCCCAGCGCGGTGAAGAGGTGCACCTCGCCGGGCGATTTCACGAGCTGGAAGAAGGCAATGCCGCCTCCGCCTCCCGGGAAGGCGCGCAAGTCGGTCGCGTGCGCGATGTCGCCCGGCCCCGGGACGCGCGGTACGCGCCCCAGCGTGATGTGCTCCACATGGCCGATCACCGCGACGCGCATCGCGCTCACACTTCCCATGACGCGCGGGTCGAGGGAAGATGAGCGGGGGCGCGCCATGAAAGCCGGACTGGTCGGGTTTCCGCTCACGGGCAAGACGACGCTCTTTAACGCCATCACCACGCTGCACAAGGCGGGCGACGCCCACGTGCATCTCGGGGCGATCAAAGTGCCCGACCCGCGCGTGGACGAGCTCGCCGCGATCTACCGGCCGCGCAAGGTGACCTACGCCGAGGTGCGTTTCGTCGACCTGCCCGGCCCGCGCGGCAAAGGGATGGACGCGGAGTCCCTGCGCGCCCTTTCCGACGTCGATGCGCTCTGCCTGGTGCTGCGCGGCTTCACGCAGGTGGACGGCGGCGCCCCGGAGCCGCTTCGCGAGCTGCGCGACTTCGACGCCGAGCTGGTGCTCTCCGACCTCGGCGTCGTGGAGCGCCGGCTCGACCGCTTGCGCAAGGAGCACGCCGGGAAGACCGGCAGCGAGTGGCACGAGCTCACCAACCTGCTCGGTCATCTCGAGGCCGGCCAACCGCTGCGGACGCTGCGCTGGACGGAGGCCGAGCAGCGCGAGATGGCGCACTTCGGCTTCCTCTCGCGGCGGCCCCTGCTCGTCGTGCTCAACGTCGCCGAGGCTGACGCCGCCGCGCCCGTGCCGCCGGACCTTGCGTCGGAAGTGCGCGCCCGCGGGGCCGAGGCAGTCGCGCTGAGCGCGGAGGTGGAGGCCGAGATCGCCGAGCTCGATCGCGCGGAGCAGCCTGCCTTCCTCGAGTCGCTCGGGTTGCGCGAGCCCGCGCGCGAGCGCTTCATCCGCGCCGCCTACCACCTGCTCGACCTGGCTTCGTTCTTCACCGTGGGCGAGGACGAGGTGCGCGCCTGGACCATCCACCGCGGCGATCGGGCGCCCCGCGCCGCGGGGCGGATCCATTCCGACCTGGAGCGCGGGTTCATTCGCGCCGAGGTCGTGCATTACGAGGACTTCATGGCGGCCGGCGGCGAGACCAAGGCGCGCGAGCGGGGCCGGATGCGCCTCGAAGGCAAGGAGTACGTGGTGCGCGACGGGGACATCCTGCACGTCCGCGCCGCCGTGTAGGGTCGTTCCGTCAAAGCCCGGCGTGCACGCCGCCGCCACGTGCGCACCGCCCGCGTGCTATCCGGTTTGCCGGGTGCAGGAAGGCGCGGTTTGCCTGTTCTTCGTCTCCTGTTATCGTGCGGTCTCGACGAAAGGGGCGGACGCCGTGATGCGAACGATGGCGGTCGTGGGAGCGTTGGCGCTCGCGGCGTGCGCAGGCGCGTCGAAGCAGTCGAAGGACGCGCCGAAAGAGCAGTCGGAGCTGATCTGCACCTGGGAGCGGTCCATCGGCAGCAACATCCCCGAGAAGGTCTGCCGGGAACCCGAGGACGAGGCTGCCCCCGCGCAGGGAAGCGCCCCGTCCAATTCGTCCGGGCAGACCACCAGGTGAGAAGCGGGGCCGCGGGGGCGCGGCCGCCGTCGAACGATTCCTGCTAGCGCGCGTTGGCGGCTAGCGGCGGCGCGCTCTCGGGCGGCGCCGGATGCTCCCGAAGCTCGGAAGTGCACACCTGGTGCCACTTGCCGGCTCCTCACGTGCCATCAAATTCGCGGTGGCGGGCAGCGCTCGGTTGCCCGCTGCTCGACTGCATGTCCGACGAAAGGGGCAAACGGATGATGCGAGCGACGATTTACGTGGGATTGCTGGCGTTGGTGGGGTGCGCGGGCACGTCCAGGCAGCTCAGGACCCAGACCGCGCCGGCCGCGTCTCCGGAGGCGAAGGCCGCGGAGGAACAGGAAAAGAAGGACCAGGCCCGGCTGGTCTGCAACTGGGAGGTGCCCACCGGCAGCCACATCCCGGAGAAGGTTTGCCGGATGCCGGAGCAGATCGAGCACGACCGCGACGAGGCGCAGCAGATCATGGACACGCTGCCGCAGGTGCAGACCAAGAAGGGGTAGAAGCCGGCGCGCCGGGGAAGTCTCCCGGCGCGCCGTGACGTCGGCCCGACTTCTAGTGGCCGTTGCTCGTCAGCGCGGGCGCGCTCGCGGGCGCCACGCGATGCTGCGTCGCCTGCTCGAATGCGTACGCGTACCCGATCAGCTTGGGCTCGCTGAACGCAGGCCCGGAGAACGTCACGCCGAACGGCGACTGCTTGGCGTTGAAGCCCGCCGGAAGGCCGGCGGCCGGGTTGGGGAAGAATCCGCCCGGCACGATCACGCTCGGGTACCCGGCGCGGGCGGGCGGATTGGCGCCGAAGTTCGCGGGGAAGAGGACCGCGTCGAACTTCTTCCCCTTGCAGCTGTCGGATATCTTGATCAGGCCGTTGCACCTGCCGTCCTGCGGCACCTTCCCGGTGTAGAGGATGTCGAGGCCGCAGTCCCTCGTCAGGAGCAGGTCGAACGCGCGATCGGCCTTGTAGTCGTCCACGTCCTGCTGCGTGGTGAGGAAATCGGCGCCCTGGGCGATCGCCTGCCCGTACTTGAGGGCTACCTCGGGGTGTGCGGCGTTGAAAGCGATCACGTCCGAGAGCGTGTGGATGGTGCGCACGGGGATCGTCGAGCTCGAAGCGCTCACGCCCGGACCGAAGTCCTTGTCCGCGAGGTACGCGTTGAGGTCGTTCTTGAACCCGTTGAGGAGGACCGTCGAACACGGCGCCGGATTGGCCCCGCGAGGGTTGGCGCGGCGCGCTTTGACGTCGTCCACGGTGACGCAAGTGCCGAATTTGTTGAGGGCGTCCTGGGATGGAATCTCACATTCCTCGAACGTCGCGCCCAATGTCTTCGTCATCGTGGCGATGGCATCGTCCATCAAGGCGGTCCGCGCCGCGCCCAGGCCGAAGTCGACAAAGAACGTTTTCCTCGGCACCGCGATGTGCGCTCCCTTCAGCGCGTTGGGGTTGAGGAACTTGGTGTAGTCGCTGAAGCACTTGCCCGGCGTGCGGCAGGGCGTGGTGGCCGGGTCCTTCTCGTCGAAGCCCGCGAGGACGCCGAGCAGCTTGGCCGCGTCGGTCACCGTCCGCGCCATCGGTCCCGCGGTGTCTTGATCGGCGGTGATCGGCACGATGCCATGCCGGCTGACCAGGCCGAGCGTCGGCTTGATGCCGACCAGGCTGTTCTGGCCCGACGGGCTGAGGATCGATCCGGACGTCTCCGTGCCGACGCCGACGGTGGCGAGGTTCGCGCCCACGGCAATGCCCGGGCCGGAGCTGGAACCGCCCGTCGCCAGCACCGGGCGGCCGTCGTTGACCGGCGGCGTCGTCCTCGGGTCGATGCGCGGATCGTACGAATTGAAGCCAAAGCCGACCTTGGAGAGGTCGCCACCGTTCTGGAACAGCTGGAAGCGCAGTTGCGAGCTGAAGCCGGTCGGCATGCCGAGGGCGATGAAATTGGCGAACTCCGTCAGCGTCCCCTTGCCGAGGATGATGGCGCCGGCGCGGCGCAGCTTGGCGGCGATGAACGCGTCCTTCTTCGGCCGGGAACCACCCAGCGCGACCGAACCCGCCGTGGTGGGCATGTCCCTGGTGGCGATGTTGTCCTTGAGGATCACCGGAATCCCGAAGAGCGGCCTTCCGCCGCCGTCGTCGCCGTCGCCACCATCGAAGTCGTCGGCGCGCTCGTTGACGTGCATGAAGCTGTTGAACGGCTGTTGACCCGTCGCATTGTTCAACGGTTGCCCCGCGGCTCGATCGAATTTCGCGATCCGCGCGAGGTACATCTTCACCAGGTCCTCGGGGCTCAGATCTCCGGATCGGAAGGCAGCCTGGATGTCGGCGATGGTGGCCTCGACCACTTGGAAGCGATCGCGGTCGCGAGCCTGCGCGATGGGCGGCAGGACGAAGGCGGCAACCGCAAGCAGGATGGACGTCGGCAGGCAGCGGTTTTTCATGAGTCCCTCTCCGGAGCGGAAATTTTCCTGGGCGTCGTTTGCCTTAACCCGGCCTCCGTGTCCACCCGGACTCCTGTCGGACGTCGAAAGCAGAGCGAGAGCTCATCCGTAGCGGAGTTGCAGCGCGGTCTTTCGAAAGCGCTGGCCCGGTCGCTTGGACCCCGGCCGCTCGTTCGGCCATGATGCCCGCCTTTCGCGGAGGGACGAGGATGCGCAACGGGATGGCGCTGCTGTTCGCGGGTGCGTTCTTGCAGGCGGGCGCGGCGCACGCCCTGACCGCCGAGGAAGTAGTCGCGCGCAACCTGCAGGCGCGCGGCGGCGAAGCGAAGCTCGCCGCGATCCGCTCCCTGCGGCTGTCGGGGACGGCCTCCTTCAGCTTCGGCGACAACAAGGTCGACGTGCAGTGGGCCGAAGTGCAGAAGCGCCCGGGAATGGTGCGCACGGAGGTGTCGCTGCAGGGGCTCACCGCCGTGGACGCGTACGATGGGCGGGACGGATGGCAGGTGCAACCCTTCTCCGGCCGCCGGGACCCGCAACGGACCTCCGCGGACGAGGCGAAGGACCTGCAGCGCAGCGCGGAGATCGGCGGACCGCTTGCCGCCGCCGCCCGAAAGGGCCACCGCGTCGAGTACCTGGGCACCGACGACCTGGACGGTACGCCGGCGCACAAGCTCCGCGTCACGCGGAAGGACGGCGACGTGCAGTACCTCTACCTCGACCCCGACTACTTCCTCGAGATCCGCGTGGTCACCGAGAGCAAGGTTCGCGGCGTCGAGCGGATCACCGAGACGGACCTGGGCAGCTACGAGCAGGTGGCGGGAGTCTGGTTCCCGTTCTCCATCGAGTCGGGCGAGAAGGCGAAGCCGCGCAACTTCCGCTTGACGATCGAGCGGGCCGAACCCGACGTGGAAGTGGACGACGCGCTCTTCGCCTTCCCCACCGGACAGGTGGCGCGTGCCATCGTGCCCGGTCCGGCGCCGGCGCGGAGCACGGCGGCGCCGCCGCCCGCGGCGCCCGCGGCGCGGGCAGCTCGGCTCGACTCCGGCGTCATCTCCGGTCTCAAGTCTCGCAACATCGGCTCGGCGGCGATGAGCGGCCGCATCGCGGCGGTCGCCGCCCGGAACGAAGGCGGCAAGACCACGCTCTACGTCGGCGCGGCGAGCGGCGGAGTGTGGAAGTCGGCGGACGGCGGCACCACCTTCCAGCCGGTCTTCGACAGGGCGCCCGTCCAGTCGATCGGCGCGATCGCCATCGATCCGACGAGCCCGCAGACGGTCTGGGTAGGGACGGGCGAGTCATGGACGCGCAACTCGGTATCGATCGGCGACGGCATCTACAAGTCGGCCGACGGCGGCGAGACGTGGACCAACATGGGCCTGCCGCGCTCGGAGCGGATCGCCCGCATCGTGGTGCACCCGCAGAACGGCAACGTGGTCTATGCCTGCGTCCCGGGCAAGCTGTGGAGCGACAGCGCCGATCGCGGTCTCTACAAGACGGCCGACGGCGGCCGCAGCTGGGACCTGGTCCTCACCGGGCGCAACGGCTCGACCGGGTGCTCGGGCCTGTCCGTCGATCCCAAGGACCCCAACGTGCTGTTTGCAGGGTTGTGGGACTTCCGGCGCAAGGGATGGACCTTCCGCTCCGGCGGAGACGGCCCCGATGCCCCGAGCGGCAGCGGGTTGTATCGCTCGGCGGACGGCGGCGCGACCTGGACCGAGCTGACCTCGGGCGGACTTCCGCCGAAGCCATGGGGACGCGTCGAGGTGGCGGTGGCGCCGTCGAACGCGAGCGTGGTTTACGCGTTCGTCGAATCGAAGGATTCCGCCCTCTACCGCTCGGCGGACGGCGGCAAGACCTGGGAGGCGCGCGACAAGAGCCAGATGATGGTCTGGCGGCCGTTCTACTTCGCGCGCTTGGTTTTGGACCCGACCAACGCCGACCGCGTCTTCAAGACCGACTACAACCTGATCGTCAGCGAGGACGGCGGACGCAGCTTCACCCAGAGCGGCGGCCGCGCCCACGGCGACTGGCACGACGTATGGGTGGACCCGGAGAACCCGAAGCACGTGGTGGCGGGCGACGACGGCGGCCTGTGGATCTCGTTCGACGGCGGGAGTCGCTGGTGGAAGGCGGCAAATCTACCCGTCTCGCAATTCTACCACGTGAGCATCGACGACAAGGATCCGTACCAGGTCTACGGCGGGCTGCAGGACAACAGCTCCTGGGTGGGCGACTCCGCGTATCCGGGCGGCATCACCAACAACCGCTGGGAGAACGTCTACAACGGCGACGGCTTCTGGACCTGGCAGGATCCGGCGGATCCGAACGCCGTCTATGCCGAGTTCCAGGGCGGCTACGTCGGCCGGGTCGACCGGCGCACGCTGGCGACGCGCGACATCCAGCCAAAGGCCGGCTTCAAGGAGAAGCTGCGCTTCAACTGGAACACGCCGATCGCGGTGAGCCCGACGCGCAAAGGGACCATCTACATCGGCGCGCAGTTCCTCTTCCGCTCGCGCGACAAGGGCGAGAGCTGGGAGCGGATCTCGCCCGATCTGACCACCAACGACCCCGAGAAGCAGAAGCAGGAACAGTCCGGCGGCGTGACGGTGGACAACTCCGCCGCCGAGATGCACACGACGATCTACTCGATCAGCGAGTCGCGCTTCGACTCGAACGTGGTCTGGGTGGGGACCGACGACGGCAACGTGCAGCTCACGCGCGACGGCGGGAAGTCGTGGACCAACCTCACGGGCAACGTGCAGGGGCTGCCGGCCGCCTCCTGGGTGAGCTGGATCGAGGCGAGCCGCCACCAGGCAGGGACGGCCTACGCCGCCTTCGATCGGCATTCGTTTGGCGACATGACGCCGTGGGTCTACCGCACCGCCGACTACGGGAGGACCTGGACGCGCATCGTCGCCCCGCAGCAGGGCGTCCGCGGGTACGCCCACGTGGTGAAGGAGGACGCGGTGCGGTCGCAGCTCCTCTTCGTGGGAACGGAGATGGGGCTCTGGATCTCCCTCGACGGCGGGAACGAGTGGGCGGAGTTCAAAGGGAGCGGCTTCCCTGCCGTCGCGGTGCGGGACCTTTCGCTGCAGCAGCGCGACGGAGATCTGATCATCGCGACGCACGGGCGCGGCTTGTGGGTAATCGACGACCTGACGCCTCTGCGGGCGCTGACGCCAGATCTCCTGGCGCGCGACGCGGGCTTCCTGCCGGGGCGCAAGCCGCAGCAGCGCATGCCCGCGCAGGGCGGCTGGGCGGAAGGCGACGCGACCTTCTCGGGCGAGAACCCGACCGGCGGCGCGGTGATCACCTACTACCAGCGCACGCGGCACCTCTTCGGCCCCATCCGGCTGGAGGTCCTGGACGGGCAGGGCAAGCTGGTCGAAACGATTCCGGCCACCAAGCGGCGGGGTCTGAACCGCGTCTCGTGGACGATGCGCATGCCCGCTCCGCTGGTGCCGCGCGCGGCGCAGCTCGCCTTCAACGCGGTGCAGGGCCCGCGCGTGCCGCCGGGCACGTACACCGTGCGGCTCACCAAGGGATCGCAGGTGCTGGAGACGAAGCTCGAGGTGGCGGTCGACCGGCGCGCGCCGTACGGCGTCGCGGAGCGCCGGGCGAACTTCGACGCGGGAATGCGCATGCATGCGCTCTTCGGGGAGATGAGCGCGCTGGTGGATCGCATCGACGGGGCCCGGGCCGCGATCGACGCGCGGAGGCGGGCGCTTCCGCAGGCGGACGAGCTGGGCGCGAGGCTGGGCGGGCTCTCCGGGCGGCTGGAGGACGTGAAGAAGAAGGTCGTCGCGACCAAGGAAGGCGGCGCGATCACCGGCGAGGAGCGCATCCGCGAGCACGCCGATCTGCTCTACGGGGCATTCATCCAGTGGGAAGGCGCTCCGGCGAAGTACCAGCTGGACCGCATCGACGTGCTCCGGCGCGAGCTGTCCGAGGTCCAGTCCGAGTTCGACAAGCTGGCCACCACCGAGGTCCGCGCGGTGGACGAACAACTCCGCCACCGCAACCTTCCCCCCATCCCCACCACCCACGCCTCCCTCGACCTCCCCCGCTCCGGCACCACCGCCTCGCTCCGCTGCGGCGGTCCCCTCCTCATCGATTGCCTCCCCGCCCAATTCTCGCCAGCCGCGGCTGCGCATTAAGGGCGGCCAAAACGATTTCACCACGGAGAGCACGGAGCACACGGTGTTGCTGTTGGAAAAAAGATGTCAGCGTTCTCCGTGTGCTCCGTGGTGAAATCGGTTCGTCAAAGTCGTGGCGTCAGAGGTGGAAGAGGGTGGAGGCGGCGAGGACCAGGCCCAGGGTGACGATGGTGATGAACAGCTCGGCGAGGGCGCCCACCACGAAGGGACGTAGCCCCTGCTTGCGGAGCTCGCGGAAGTCCGTCTTGAGGCCGACTCCCGCGAAGGTGAGCAGGAATGCCCAGCGGGACAGGTTTGCGATGCTGGCGAGCTGCGCCTTGTGGAAGAAGCCCAGCGTGGCGAGCAGCGAGATGAAGAGGAACCCGAGCACGAACTTGGGGAACTTCTGCCAGACGAACGCGGCCTTGTTCGCCACCTGCTGCGCCTGCCCCCGCGACGCCCAGTACAGGGCGTAGCCCAGGACCACGAAGCCGATCATCGCGTTCCGCGTCGACTTGGTGAGCACCGCGACCTTTCCGGCGGCGTCGGAGTAGAGCGCGCCGGCGGCCACGGCCTCCGCCGTGTTGTCCACCGCCAGCCCCGCCCACACCCCGAAGGCGTGGTCGCTCATGTGCAGGAGCCGGCCGAGCACGGGATACGCGAACAGCCCGAAAGCGCCGAGCGCGAGGATCGCCGCGATGGCGAAGGTGGCGTCCTCGTCGTCCGCCTCGATCGCTCCCTGCGCCGCGATGATCGCCGAGACGCCGCAGATGGACGATCCCACCGCGAGCAGGCTCGTCAGCTTGGGCTTCAGCTTGAACGCGCGGCCGAGCACGGTCATGAGCCCGATGGCGACCGCCAGCTCGATGGCGACCAGGCCCAGCGAGATGCCGCCCAGCTTGAGGACGTCGCCCAGCAGGAACCGGGCGCCGAGCAGCACGATGCCCGACTTGAGCCACACTTCGTACGTCGCGATCCCGGGGCGGAACACCTGCGCGACGCCCACCGTGTTCGCGATGACGAGCCCGAAGAGGATGGCCCACAGGACGTACTCGATGTTGGGGAGCGCCACATGGTGCGTGACGCCATAGCTCCGCAAGAGCTGCTCGGTGACCTTGCCCGCGTATCCGATGACGAACAGCAAGGCGATCCCGGGCACGAGCCGCGCGAGACGCGCGATCAGCCCGACAGGTGGAGTGGACTCCAAAGCGATGGCTTCAGTCATGGCGGGCTCCCTTCACCACGGTACGTTGGGGATCAGCCCCAGCTTGATGAGGGCGGTGGCCGCCAGCGCGGCGATCACCGTGCACCAGTCCAGCGAAATGCGCCTCGATCCGTTCGACATTTCGGTCCCCCCGGTAGCTGACGATGAGTAGAGCACACGGTTGCGAGCTTCGCGCGAAATCGGACGGCAGGCGGCGCACGCAATATGGACGGTGCGTCCAGCGACTGGTCAGTTCACAACCCGATTCATTGCGGCGGCCGCCAGCGAGTCCACAACTCGCCCACATGCGCTTCCGTCGCGGACCACAGACCGTCCACAGGACAGCGTGCAAAGGCGGGACAGTAAGCAAACATCGTACATCTGCAAAATCAATTAGTTACCTAGTGAACTGACTGGCACGAGCCGTGCTCATAGGTCCTGCGTGTCCGGTGGCCCGGTGGGTTGCCAGACGCGAGGCCTCGAACCCGTCTTGCGAAAGGAGGGCGGGGGTTCAGGCCAGAAACCTCGTGCGGGTCGGTAGCCTGGTCCCAGGCAAACCGAGCCTTGCACCGGCGATACGCCGAGGACCGGCTGCAACGGGCTCGTTGCGGTGAAGGTCGTGGGCGGAGGAAACGCGAAGGCGTTTCCACGGTGCGGGGAAGGAAGACCCGGAGGAGGCGAAGCCCAGGAGGGGCGCGGATCGGCCGGGGCTCTAACCGGTTCCGCCGTCACCGCACTCTCCGCGGGGAGCAAGGCCCTGAAGTCGACGATGGGGTCGCCGGCGCGGGTCAAACCGCAGGCGCCCCCATCCAACGGCAAGAGGGCATGACTCGGCCGGCGAAAGCCGGTACGGCTCCGCGGGGAGGGACAAACCCCTGAAGGGCAAACCCTGGACGTGGCTGCGGGGCGAAACAAACCCGCAAGGCAGGTGGTGGAGCAAACCGTCGAGGACGTGCGAAACGTCGAGGACGGACCGTCAGCTCGGGGACTGGGAACCCCGGGCAATAGTGGACGCCGCCTGCTGATGTCGCGATGAGGGAATTGGAACCCCAAGGGAGGCGCTCTCTGGCCTCCGGACGGTCGCGAGATTGTCCGGGGCACGGGGAGCAGGTCGTCGGTCGCAGAACTCTGGAGGAGGCGGAAAGCTCGAGGGAGGATGAAGCCGCGTGCGAAAGCTCGCGGCGGATGGCGGACGGACGATACCGCTGGACCCGGCCGAAATGCCGAGGCCCTGGCGGGAGCGGGGAACCCGATACCCCCGCGCTCCGTGCGCAGACAAGACTCCGAGGAGCACCGAACCTTCACGAGAGGCAGCGCCGGTCAGGGTGACCTGGACGGTGCAGCGACAGGCGGTCCTGGATCCTCCGAAGGGGAATGCGCGCAGGCGGGCCTTCGGGCCGCCGGGCACGTTGATTTGCGAGGCCTGCGAGCTCCCCTGGGCGCGCGGGCCTCTTTTTTTTCACTGCCACCGTCTCTGGCGGCGCTGCGTTCTTTCCCGGCGCGGACCCTCGGATGCAGTCAGGCGGCCCGTCCGAGGAACGAGACGGCCTGCTCGACGACGCTCGGGTCACGCAAGATCCGGTTGTGCCCCGCGTGGGGAACGTCGACGAGGCGTGCGCCGGGCCAGGCCTGCGCGATCGCCGCCGCGTCGTGCCAGGGCACATCGCGATCGTCGGGATCGTGGAAGACGATGAGCGGCGTGCGCGCTCCCCGGGCTAGCGCAGGGACGTCGAGCGCCGACATGGGCACGCCCAGGCGCGACTCGAAGCGCTGGCGCATGGCGTCCGCGATCCAGGGCGGAATGTGCAGCTGCCAGGCGAAGCGCACCACCACGTCGGCGAGGCTCGCCACCGGCGCGAGGAACACGGCACGCCGCACCGGGACACCGCGGTGGATGGCAAGGGCACCCGCGGCGGCGCCGGCCGAATGCCCGACGAAGGCTTGGACCGGTCCTACGCGCGCGGCGACCGCCTCGAGCGCGTCGGCGAACGCGAGCACGGAAGAGCCGCGGCCGCTGGACTCGCCATGGCCCGGCGCATCCGGCGCCACCACGCTATAGCCGCTGGCGAGCAGCGGCGCGACGAAGGAGGCGAGCTGCTCGGACCTTCCCGCCCAGCCGTGGAGCAGGACCGCCGTCGGTCCGTCGCCCCACGACCAGACCGCGAGCCGCTCGCCCCCGGCGGTCAGATAGAATCGGTGGCCAGCGGCGAGCACCGGGGAAGGGCGCGCCTCCAGGCGGGG
This sequence comes from Myxococcales bacterium, assembly GCA_045802765.1. Classification (GTDB taxonomy): domain Bacteria; phylum Myxococcota; class Myxococcia; order Myxococcales; family 40CM-4-68-19; genus VBKO01. The sequence continues at coordinate 3,330 of JBJMQJ010000253.1, read as the reverse complement.
CGGGTTGGCGAAAGCGCGCTCCGCCCAGCGGACGGCGAGCGGGGGGGCGAGCGACCCGGCGGCGCGAAAGGCGGCGCGCAGCCACGGGGACGGCGTGCGGCGTGGCAGGCGGACGGGAACCGGCGGCGCCGCCGGGCGGCGGGGATCTCCGGCGAGGTCGGGCGCTTCCGGCGAGACAAACCGAACGTTCGTGCTATTTTCCGGCGAGTAGAGGATGGCGCGCATCGTGGACCTCCGGGGTTGGACCCTTCGTCAGCGACCCGTCGCCGCGGGCTTGCGGCGGGGAACGCGATGGCCGGATCGGCGCGCGACAGGCGCCGAGGCCGCGTCGAGGCGCGCCTTGGTGGCGCGGCGCGCGCGATCGAACGCGGTGGCATCGCCAAAGAGTTGATAAGCCCAGTTGGCGCCTTGCGAGAGCGAGTCGATCTCGAACGCGAGCTGCGCCGGATCGACGTCGGGCTGGAGATGGCCCTCGTCCCTCGCCCGCAGCACGGCGCCCACGAGCAGCTCGACCCACGCCTTCATGTGGCCCGCGACGCGCTCGCGCACGGGTCCGGGACGCCCGTCGAACTCGGCCGATGCGGCGGCGAAGAAGCAGCCGCCGCGGAAGACCTCACGCTGCATGTACTCCAGCTTGGACTCGCACAAGGACCACAGGCGAGGGAGGCCGCGCGGAGCCGCCATTGCGCGGCGGACGACCTGCTCGACGAAGATCTCCGCGGCGTGGTCCACCGCGGCGAGCTGCAGGTCCTGCTTGGATCCGAAGGCGGCGAAGAGGCCGCTCTTGCTCATCTCCAGCTTGAGCGCGAGCCTGCCGATGGAGAGCCCCTCGAGGCCTTCGACCGAGGCGATGTCGACCGCGGCATCGAGGATCTGCTGGCGCGTGCGGTCCCCGCGCTCCACCCGTCCGTCCACCTTGCGCGCCGGATCCATCGATGAACTAATAGCACGACCGTTCGTTCGACGCAAGTCCCGACGCCCGCCGGCTGGTGGGCCCTTCGCGCAACACTCTGAGATGCCTGGAAGAATTTCCGGCGCTACTCTCTTCCGGGCGCTGGACTGCCGGGAGGTGCGGATGGCTGCGGTGCTGTTGGTCGAAGACGACGCCGATACCCGCGAGGTCGTCCGGATCCTCCTGGAGGAAGAGGGCTACCAGACGGCCGTCGCCGCGGATGGCCAGGAAGCGATCGACCACCTCTCCGCTTGCGAGGAGCTGCCGTGCCTGGTGCTGCTCGATCTGCTCATGCCGCGGGTCGGCGGCGTCGCGGTCCTGCGATGGATGCGGACCCAGGACCGGCTGGCGAACGTCCCGGTCGCCGTCATCTCCGCGCGCCCCCAATCGAACGGGTCCCAGGTGGCAAGCGCGTTCCGCGATCACGTCATCGGCGTGCTGCAGAAGCCGTTCGACATCGATCGCGTGCTCACGCTGCTGGACGAGCATTGCGGCACGGCCGAGCAACCCGCCGCCTGACGCAGTAGGATCGCTCCATGGCGCACCCACTCGCCGGCAAGCCGGCGCCGCGCGAGCTGCTCGTCGATCTCGAGCTGCTCAGGCGGCGCTACTTCGAGAAGCCCGATCCCGCGGATCCGCAGCAGCGAGTCAGTTTCGGCACCTCGGGGCATCGCGGGTCGTCGCTGCGGGGGAGCTTCAACGAGGCGCACATCCTGGCGGTGACGCAGGCGGTGTGCGAGTACCGCAAGGGGCAGGGGACCACCGGTCCACTGTATCTCGGCGCCGATACGCACGCCCTCTCCGAGCCGGCGCAGCGCACCGCATTGGAAGTGCTGGCCGCCAACGAGGTCGAGGTGCTCCATGCCCCCGAAGGGCAATGGACGCCCACGCCGGTCGTCTCGCACGCCATCCTCGTGCACAATCGCGGCCGCCCCGCCGGCCTGGCGGACGGCATCGTCATCACGCCTTCGCACAATCCTCCCGAAGACGGAGGCATCAAGTACAACCCGCCCAGCGGCGGACCGGCGGATACGTCCGCCACCGGCTGGATCGAGCGGCGCGCGAACGAACTGCTCGCGGGGCAGGTCCGGCGCGCCGACGCCGCGCGCGCTGCCACGCTCCGCGCGCACGACTTCGTCGCTCCGTACGTCGACGATCTGCGGAACGTCGTCGATCTCGATGCGGTGCGGGCGGCGCGCCCGCGGCTGGCGGTCGATCCGCTGGGCGGTTCCAACATCGCGTATTGGAAGCCCATCGCCGAGGAGTACGGCCTCGACCTGACCGTGGTGAACGATCGGGTCGACCCGACGTTCTCGTTCATGCCCCTCGACCACGACGGGAAGATCCGGATGGACTGCTCGTCGCCGTACGCGATGGCGAACCTGGTGGCGCTCAAGGACCGGTACGACCTCGCTTTCGGGAACGACACCGACTCCGATCGCCACGGCATCGTCACGCGCGGGGATGGACTGCTCAATCCGAACCACTACCTGGCCGCCGCGATCGCGTACCTCTACCGGAACCGTCCAGGTTGGAGCGGCCGCGCGGCGGTCGGGAAGACGCTCGTCTCGAGCAGCCTGATCGATCGGGTGGCGCGCGAGCTGGGGCGCGAGCTGCGCGAGGTTCCCGTCGGCTTCAAGTGGTTCGTCGACGGTCTGCTCGACGGCTCGCTCGGTTTCGGCGGCGAGGAGAGCGCTGGCGCGTCGTTCCTGCGGCGCGACGGGACGGTGTGGACCACCGACAAGGACGGCATCATCATGGACCTGCTCGCCGCGGAGGTGCTGGCGCGCACGGGCAAGGATCCGGGCGAGCAGGCGCGCGCGATCATGCAGCGGCTGGGCACGCCGCACTACACGCGCATCGACGCGCCGGCGACGCCGCGAGAGAAGACGGTGCTCAAGAAGCTCTCCTCCGAGGCGGTCCGCGCGGAGACGCTCGCTGGACAGCCCATCCGGGCGAAGCTCACGCGGGCGCCGGGCAACGGGGCCGAGATCGGCGGCCTCAAGGTGGTGGCGGACGACGGGTGGTTCGCGGCGCGGCCGTCCGGCACCGAGGACGTGTTCAAGATCTACGCCGAGAGCTTCCGCGGCGAGGACCATCTGCAAGCGATCGTCGCCGAGGCCCGCCAGATCGTCGCCGACGCATTGCGCGGAGCCTGACCCGAAGTGGCCCTGCCGTTCCGCCCGCCCGTGGAGCCGATGCTGGCGAAGCTCGCGGGCGCCCTGCCCGAGGGCGAAGGGTGGCTCTACGAGCCGAAATGGGACGGCTTCCGCGCGCTCGCCTTCCGCGACGGAGGCGAGCTGTACCTGCAGTCGCGGGAGCTGAAGCCGCTCAACCGGTACTTCCCCGAGCTGGAGGCGCCGCTCCTGCGCGAATTG
>JBJMQJ010000022.1:0-3865 GCA_045802765.1 Myxococcales bacterium | reverse complement strand
TGGCGACGCTCGACGTCGTGGAGCGCGCCCACATCGAACGGGGATTCGCGATGACAAAAGGGCACACGGGTCGGTCCTGTCAGATCCTGGGCATCTCCCGGCCCACGTTGGAGCGGAAACTGGGGAAATACGGCTTGGGACCGGGAACTGGGTGAACGTTTCGTTGAATGGATCGTAACTATTCGACGTACGGAACGTTCAACCCGGCGTCTGCCTGCCGGTAGGCCGCCCAGTCAAGTGCTTGAAATGACGAGTACCGAGCAGCGGCCGATCGTTGGCACGCCCGGTGCTCTCCAGTGGGGGCGTCCCCTTCCTTCGGAGTTCCCCGATGATTCCACGCCAGCAGGTCGATACCCGATACCAGTTCGCGCAGCCACTCGCCTCGCCCAGCCTTCCCGCCGCCGATGTCGTCGACTTCCGCGGTTACTTCAAGGTCGAGACGTTCGCCCACTCCTCGGTCATCTACCGGCCGGGCATGCCGGCGGACAAGGTGTTCCTGCTGCGCAGCGGGCGCGTGCGCCTGCTCCGCCAGGGCAAGGGGAAGGGACGCAGCGTCCTCGCCATCCTGAAGCCCGGAGACCTCTTCGGCGAGGTGCTCCGTCCCGACGGGTCGGTGATGGAGGAGCTCGCCATCGCCTCGGGCAAGTGCGAGGTGTGGAGCATCGAGGGACGCGACTTCCGCGCGCTGCTCGAGGCGCGCCCCGCTCTCGCGGTCGACGTCATCCGCGCGCTCAACGAGCGCGTGCGCCAGATGCGGCAGCGGGTGCTCGGGCTCACCCGCAAGGACGTGCCGGCGCGGCTCGCGGAGATGCTCATCTCCCTGGCGCAGGCGCACGGCGAGCGCATCGCGCCCGGAAACGAGCTTTGCCTGCACGGGATCACGCAGCAGGACCTGGCGGACCTGGTGGGAGCGTCCCGGTCGTTCGTGTCGACGCTGATCAACAAGATGAAGCGGGATGGGCTGCTCGCGAACCAGGGCCGGCTCCTGGTGCTCAAGGACGAGGAAGGCCTCAACAAGGTCGCTGCCCGGGAGAAGTAGGGCTTAAGGAAAGGACGGCCCCCCGAGGCCTTCCCAGCGGCAGCGTGACGACAGGATGCGAGTCCCCCCACTCGCTCCGTCCCGCGCTGCCGCTCTTTTTCGGCCCGCCGCAAACCGGCGGAAGCCGTCAGGCTTCCGCCTTCTTCTTGGGCTTCTTCTCGGACTTCGGAGTCGGCTTCTTCTCGGCGGCCGCCTTGGCCTTCTTGGGCGGGGTCTTCGGCGCGTTCGCGTACTTCTTCTGGAAGCGATCGATGCGGCCCTGCGTATCGATCAGCTTCTGCTTGCCGGTGAAGAACGGATGGCAGTTCGAGCAGATGTCCAGGTGCAGGTCCCCCGCCGTCGAGCGAGTCTCCCACGTCGCCCCGCAGGCGCAGTGGACCTTCGAAGTCGGATAGGCGGGATGGATGTTCTCGCGCATGGGAATGTCTCGTTGGTTCCGGGCCTTGCTCGCCGACGAGGCGGGGACCGGCCGGGAAAGGGCCGGAATGGATAGCGGAAGGGCCCGGTCAAGTCAACGCTCTCTTGACAACCGGCGGCTGGCGGACGAGCGTGCGCCCCGGCGCGAAAAAAAAATAATTATTTTTCGGGGCCGACCCGGCGGAGGCAGCACCTGAAGGTCTCGATCGTCATCCCCGTCTACAACGAGGAGCGACTCGTCCTGGGAGTGCTGCGCCGGGTCGCGGCGGTCGCCGTCGACAAGGAGTTGGTCGTCGTGAACGACTGCTCGCGCGACGGCACCCGGGCGGTGCTGGAGCGCATCGAGCGGGACCCCGACCTGGTCACCTCCGCGGATCCGTCCGGGCGCACCCAGGTCCGCATCTTCCACCAGCCGGTGAACCGCGGCAAAGGCGCGGCGCTGCGGCGCGGGTTCGCGGAGGCGCGCGGGGACGTGGTGGTCGTGCAGGACGCCGACCTCGAGTACGACCCGCACGAGCTGCCCAGGCTGGTGGCGCCGATCGCGCGCGGCGAGGCCGACGTCGTGTACGGCAGCCGGTATGCGCGCGGCCACTCCGGGTTTCCCATGTGGCACACGCTCGCGAACCGGATGCTGACCCGGCTCAGCAACCTGGTCACCGGCCTGCGCCTGAGCGACATGGAGACCTGTTACAAGGTGATGCGCACCGACCTCGCCCGCGAGCTGCCGCTGCGCGAGGACCGGTTCGGATTCGAGCCCGAGGTCACCGCGCTCATCGCGCACCTCTCGCGGCGCCGGCCGCTCCGACTCGCCGAGCAGCCGATCTCGTACCGCCCGCGCTCGGTCGCCGACGGAAAGAAGATCCGGCTCAAGGACGCCTTCCGCGCGGTCTACTGCATCGTCCGCTACGGCCTGTTGCCGCCGCCCTGGCCGAAGGAGCTGCCCGCTCCGGGCGAGGTCCGCGCCGCCGAATGACCGGCGTGCCGCTGCGCACGGCTGCGCGGGCCGTCGCGCTGCTCGCCGCCGTGGGCCTCGCGCGCGAGGCGTACTTCCATCTCGTCTCCGAGCCGGCCTGGCACCTGCGGGATCGGCGGCCGCCGCGCTCCGACGAGCGATACCGCGCGGTTCGTGCCGCTCTGCCCGCGTCGGGCCGGGTCGGGTACCTCTCGGACGAGCCGGTGAGCGCGCGTCCCGGCGTGCGCGAAGCGGACGAGTGGGGCACCTGGCTCTACCAGTCGGCGCAGTACGCGCTCGCGCCCGTGGTGCTGGTGGTCGGCGAGGCGCGCACCGAGCTCGTGCTGGCCAACCTGAAGGAACCCGGCCGGCTGGAAGCCGTCGCTCGGGCGCACGGGCTGCGCGTCGAGCATCGATTCGAGGGAGGGCGCGTGGCGCTGCTGCGCCGATGACCGTGGTCCTGGCCGCTGCCGCGGTGGCGATCTCGGGGGCGGCCGCGTCGTCGTTCGCTCCGGTGCGAGGGGCGTTCCGCGGCGCGCTGGCCGCGCTGTTCGGCGTGGGAATCTGGTCGGCGGGGTACACCGTGGCGCTGTTTGCCTTCGGCGCCGACCCGCTCGTGCGCCTGGCGAAGGATGCGCTGCTCGTGGCGGCGGGAACGGTGGTCCTCGTGAGGCGGCCGCGCAGGGCAGCCGCAGCCGCGACTTCGCGCGACTCGCCGCGGTGGCCAGCGTACGCCGTGGCCGCGGCCGCGGTGCTCGCCACCGCCTTCTTCGTCGAGCACACCATCCGGTATCCCGACGGCGGGTGGGACGCTTGGGCCATCTGGAACCTGCGGGCCCGGTTCCTCGCGCGCGGTGGTGCCGGGTTCCGGGCCGCGTTCTCGCCCGAGATCCTCTTCTGGGCGCATCGCGACTACCCGCTGCTCGTCCCCGGAGCCGTCGCGCAATCGTTCCTCCTCGCCCGTTCCGAATCGCCCTGGGTCCCGGCGGCCGTCTCGTACACTTTCGCCGCCGCCGCGGTCGCGCTGCTCGGCGCGGCGGCGCGCGAGCTTCGCGGGGCGGGATGGGGCGCGCTGGCGGCGCTGGCGCTCGTCTCGACGCCGTGCTTCGTGGGATTCGCGAGCAACCAGCAGGCGGACGTCGCGGTGGGAGCGTTGCTGCTCGCCGCCTGCGCGCTCACCGCGATCGCGATCGAACGCGGCGAGCCGCGCGCGCTGCTGCCGGCGGGCTTCGCCGCTTCGCTGGCTGCCTGGACGAAGAACGAAGGCGCGCTGTACTTCGCCTGCCTCGGCACGGCGCTGCTCGCGACGCGCTGGGCCCCGCCGCGGCAGCGCCTGCGCGCGGTGCTCCGCTTCGCTCTCGGCGGGTTGCCCGTCCTGGCGCAGGTCGCGGGGTTCAAGCTGCGCGTCGCGCACGAGAGCGATCTCTTCACAGGCGCCTCGGCGTCGCGGATCCTCG
>JBJMQJ010000252.1:0-3795 GCA_045802765.1 Myxococcales bacterium | reverse complement strand
TTGGGGAGGACTGCCCGCCTGGCGCTGGATGTTCTGGATGGAGGTTTTTCCCTCAGCCGCATTCCTCGGTGGCGTTTTGCTCATCCCCGAGTCGCCGCGCTTCCTCGTCGCCAAGGGAAAGCGGAAGCAAGCCCTCGACGTCTTTTCCCGCATCGGCGGCGACGCCGATGCGCTCGTCCATCAGGTCGAGCAGAGCCTGCGAGGCGAGCACCGGCCGCGCTTCTCGGACCTGATCGTGCGCGGCACACGGCGGCTCGCACCAGTCCTCTGGATCGGAATGGGACTGGCGGCCTTCCAGCAGTTCGTAGGCATCAACGTCATCTTCTATTACGGCGAGGTCCTGTGGAAAGCGGTCGGGGCGACGGAGCAGTGGGCCCTGCGCATCAATCTTCTCACCGGTTTGGTCAACATCCTCGCGACGATTCCAGCCATGGCGCTCGTCGATCGCGCGGGCCGAAAACCGCTCCTGCTCGTGGGCTCGGCCGGCATGGCGGTCACTCTAGCCGCCATGGCCATCGTGTTCGGCACGGCGGGACTCGGAGCGAACGGGAAGCCGCTGCTCTCTCACGGGGCCGCGGTCACAGGCCTGGTCGCAGCCAACCTGTATGTCGTCGCCTTCGCCGTCTCGTGGGGGCCGGTGATGTGGGTGCTGCTCGGCGAGATGTTCCCCAACCGGATGCGGGGGGCGGCCCTCGCGGTCTCTGGCGCGACCAACTGGATGATGAACTTCGCCGTCACGGTCACTTTCCTGCCGCTGGTGAAGGCGGCCGGGCTCGCCAACACGTACGCACTCTACGCTGTGGCCGCCGCGATCTCGCTGCCTTTCGTGTGGATTGCCGTGCGCGAGACCCGAGGCAAGACGCTCGAGCAGATGCAGGGCTGAGGGATCGTCGAGGGCGTTGCCGTCCGGCGGCGCCCCGATCCGCTAAAGAGATGCTGCGACCCTGGCGGCGCCCAGGAGCGGCGCGTTCGGCTCGAGGGCGACCCGCACCGGGATCGACGCCATCAGTCCCGAGAAACGACCCTTGTCGCAGAAGGCATCGCGGAAGATACGGCTGGCGAGCTTCTTGCGAATCTTGGGACCGATTCCGCCGCCGATGACGACGCCGGAGACCGCGAGGGACTTGAGTGCGAGGTTGCCCGCTTCGGCCCCGTAGATCGAGACGAACATGTCGAGTGCTTGGACACAAAGCGCGTGCTCGCCGTGAAGCCCGGCGTCGGAGATCACGGCGCTCGGATCGCCGTTCGCCAGCCGATCGCGAAGCCATGCAGGTTCCGAAGCGCCATCTCTACCGCGAAGGAACCGGTAGACGTTGAACAACCCCGGCCCGGAAACCACGCGCTCGTAGCTCACGTGGCCGAACTCGTTTTGCAGGAACCGAAGCAGGTCGGCTTCCAGATCGGTCCGCGGCGCGAAATCCACGTGGCCGCCCTCCGAGCTGACGACGATATGCCGCTTCCCGTCCCAGTAGAGCACGGCTTCGCCGAGTCCCGTTCCCGCGGCGATGAGCGCCATGGTGCCGCCGCGCGGTTCGCCCGCCTGGATCGTCTGGAACGACGCAGGGAGCAGCGCGAGCATGCCCTCCCCCATCGCGACGAGATCGTTCAGGAGACGCACGCGCCCGGCCGGAATCGCCGCGGCGAGCCGCACTTCGTCCATGTCCCAGGGCAGGTTCGTCGTCTTGACATGGCCGCCCATGACCGGGCCCGCGACGCCGAAGCACGCGCCGTCGATGCGCACCTTCGGTCCATCGTCCAGGAACCGGGCGACCGCCGCCTCGAAGGTGGGAAACTCGTTGCTGTGGAGAGTGCCCTGCCGCACCACCGTCAACACGCCCGCGCGCGGCTCGACGAGCGCCAGCACCGTCTTCGTCCCGCCCACGTCGCCGGCGAGGAGCGTCATCTCGCGGCTTCCGCGGCCACTGCTGTCTCGAGCGCGCTCGCGGCGGCTTCGTCGACCAGCCAGATCATCCTGCCGTTCTCCGGTTTGACGAGTTGCACGGGCATACGCGCCGGCTCATGCGGTCCCTGCAGGACGGCGCGGAGCGTGACCGATTTGTCCGCGCCGGCGACGAGCACCCGGATCTCGCGCGCGCGATTGAGGATGGGCACCGTGAGGGTGATCCGCGACGGCGGAGGGCGCTGCGGCGCTTCGACGCTCACCGCCCAGCGACGTTCCTCGCGGAGCGACTCGCCGCCCGGGAACAGCGAGGCGGTGTGGCCGTCGGTCCCCATGCCGAGCAGCAGCAGATCGAACGAGGGAGGCTGACCCGCTTCCTTCACCTCGAACGCGCGCGCGATTTCCGTCTGGTAGTCGCGGGCGGCCGCGGGCCCGTCGGCCATCTCGGCGCGGATCCGGTGGATGCGCTGCCGCGGAATCGGCACGCGATCGAGGAGCGCCTCCGCCGCCATGCGAAAGTTGGAGTCCGGATGCTCTCTTGGGACGGCGCGCTCGTCGCCCCAGAACAAATCGACCCGGCTCCAGTCGACGCGGTGCCGGAACCCCGGCCCCGCCAGGGTTTCGTACATCCGCCGCGGCGTGCTGCCGCCGGCCAGCGCAACCGTGAACCGGCCGCGCGCGAGGACCGCGGCTTGCGCCAACTCGACGAATTGCTCTGCCGCAACCCGGGCCAGGGCACCTGCATCGGGCGATATCGAGATGTTCATGCCGGCGGGCTCGAGCACGACGCATGCCAGCGCGGAGAACTGATCCGATCGCAGTCGGCGTCGGCCCGACGCCTGAGCAGCGCCGCGCCGGCAGGCGACCGTTCGCCAAAGGGTGCAAGATCTGTTCGCCCTTTCGGACAGTCTGACGGATCGCGGGCAGGTTCCGCCGATCGACAACGTCACAACGAAGCCGGGCAGACGCCGCCAGCGCTGCAGGATCAGGAGCTCGTTTTCGCCGAAGAGGCATGGTTAGTGCAGTCAGCCCGGTCCATCGGTCGATTGTGACTCGAGCAGTCGAAGGAGTCCGCAACAATGTCGATGCGTTTGACAGCCGCACAGCTCACGCGCCTCCCAGAGGCTGCCGCGACGCAGCGACTACCCGTCGTGTGCCTGGCCAGGCACGGTCAGACCGCCTGGACGATTTCTCATCAGCACACGGGTGTCAGCGATCTACCGTTGACACTAGCGGGCGAAGCCGAGGCGATCCGCTTGGGAGAGCGGATCGCCGGACGGACGTTCGCCGCGGTGTTCGCCAGTCCGTTACAGAGAGCGGTCCGCACCTGCGAACTGGCCGGCTTCGGCTCCGAGGCCGTGGTCGAGCCCGACCTCCTCGAGTGGAATTACGGCGCGTACGAGGGGCGTACGACCGCCGAGATCCATGTCGAGCGCCCCGGCTGGCAGTTGTTCCGCGACGGCTGCCCGGGTGGAGAGTCGCCGGAAGAGATTGCGGCGCGGGCCGACCGCGTTATCCGGAGGGTGCAGGCGATCGGCGGTGACGTCCTGCTTTTTTCCAGCGGGCACTTCCTGCGGATGTTCGCGGCGCGCTGGCTCGGGCTCGAGCCGGTCGCTGGCGCGTACTTCGTGCTCGGCACGGCGAGCCTGAGTGAGATGGGCTACGAGCACGATCGATCGGAGCCGGTCATCCGGCTCTGGGACGAAATGCATCACGAACGGCGCGGCGACGAGCAGCGCGCGCGCGACCGGGAGACAACATGAGCGCGAGACAGGCCGCGGTCCTTCGAGCAGCGACGCCCACCGACGATCGCGAGACGCTGCGGCGGCAATACGGCGGCAAGATCGAGCTGACCGGCACCGCCGAGGCGTTCTACGAACGGCACCTGCTCTTCG
>JBJMQJ010000251.1:0-7963 GCA_045802765.1 Myxococcales bacterium | reverse complement strand
GGCGCGTCGTTCGTGTGCAGCGTCGAGAGCACCAGGTGGCCGGTAAGGGCGGCCTTGATGCCGATCTCCGCGGTCTCGAAGTCGCGGATCTCGCCCACCATGATGATGTCGGGGTCCTGGCGGAGGAAGCTGCGGAGCGCGGCCGCGAAGTTGAGGCCGATATCCTCGTGCATCTGCACCTGGTTGATGCCGGCGAAGTTGAACTCCACCGGGTCTTCCGCGGTGCTGATGTTGTCGCTCGTCTTGTTCAGCTCGGAGAGCGCCGAGTAGAGCGTGGTGGTCTTGCCCGAGCCGGTGGGTCCGGTGACCAGCACCATCCCGTAAGGACGGTCGATGGCCTCCTTGAACATGCGCAGCGGCTCGACGTCGAAGCCGAGCTTGGTCATGTCGAGCTGCAGGTTGCTCTTGTCGAGGAGGCGCATGACGACCTTCTCGCCGAAGAGCGTGGGGCATACGGAGACGCGGAAGTCCATCTCGCGGCCCTTGCCCAGCTTGAGCTTGATGCGGCCGTCCTGCGGCAGCCGGCGCTCCGCGATGTCCAGCTCGGCCATGATCTTGAGGCGGGAGGTCATCGCGGCCTTCAGCTTGAACGGCGGCTTCATCACTTCGTAGAGCACGCCGTCCACCCGGTAGCGGACGCGGAAGTCCTTCTCGTACGGTTCGACGTGGATGTCGGAGGCGCCCTTCTTGATGGCGTCGAGCAGGACCAGGTTGACGAGCTTCACGACGGGAGCGTCGGTGGCGCTCTTCTCCAGGTCGACGACGTTGATGCCTTCCTCGGCGTCGTGCTCGAAGGCGATCTCGTTCTCGTCGAACCCCTCCATCACCTCTTCGTAGGAGGGGGCCTTCTCCGAGTAGTACTTCTCCAGCGCCTCCTTGATGGCCTGCTCGCTGGCGACGACGACCTCGATGTTGTAGCCGGTGAGGAACTTGATGTCGTCGATGGCGTAGATGTTCGACGGGTCGCTCATCGCCAGGATCAGCGAGGCGCCGGCGCGGTTGACCGGGATGCACTGGTGCTTCTCCGCGACGTCCTTGGGCACCAGCCGGACGACCTCGGCGTCGATGTCGAATTCCTTCAGGTTGATGGAGGGGACGCCGTACTGCTTGGAAAGGAAGTTGGTGAGCTCGGATTCCTCGATGAACCCCAGCTTGGTGAGGTGGTAGCCGATGCGGCCGCCCGCCTTCTTCTGCTCCTCCTGGGCCTTCTGAAGCTGCTGGAGGGAGATCAGGTTTTCGCGGACGAGCAGCTCGCCAAGCCGACCAGCCATCGAGGCACCTCTCGGAGAGGGCTCGAAGATAGCAGCCGCTTGCTGACCAGGCGAGAAAGCTACCTGAGTTTCGGGAGGATTTCAGGCGAGCGCGGGGCCTGACCTGTGCCCAGGTGGGCCGCTTTCTTACAGCAACAGTGCGCGCATTTCCCTACCCGCCCAACAGCCGCCGCGCGGCGGCCACGTCGCGCCCGATCTGCTCCTTCAGCGCATCGACGTTGGGGAACCTGCGCTCGTCGCGCAGGCGCTGGACGAACTCCACCCGCAACGAGCGACCGTAGAGGTCCTGGTCCACGTCGAGGAGATGCACTTCGAGCATGAGCGGCTCGCGGCGGCTGCCCGCGTGCGCGTCGTCGCGAAAGGTGGGATTGAGCCCGAGGTTCGCTGCGCCGGCGATGGGCGGACCGAGCGTTGGTGGGACGTACGTCAACGGCTGGCGGCTGGCGGCCGGATCTTCGATCGGCGCGGTGCCACCAGCCGCCAGCCGCCCGCCGCCAGCCTCTTCGATGAGGCGCGCGCGCACGGCATAAACGCCCACCGACGGCAAGAGCTCCGCGTCGGTGCGGATGTTCGCCGTCGGCCAGCCCAGCTTCCGCCCGCGACCTTTGCCGCGCACCACGTCGCCTTCCAGATCGAAGGGGCGGCCGAGGAGCTGTGACGCCGCCTCGACGCGGCCTTCGAGCGTGAACTCGCGGATCTTGGTCGACGACACCACCAGCCCGTGCACGGTGATCGGCGCGACGACGTGCAGCCGCACTCCGCGCTGCGCAAGGCCCTGCCGGAGCGTCTCGACGGTGCCGCCGCGCTCGCGCCCGTAGGTGAAGTCGTGGCCGACCACCACCTCGGCGACGGAGGTCGCGGCGAGCAGCTCGACGAACCGTTCCGGCTCGGTGCCCGCGAAGGCCCGGTCGAAGGATTGGACGACCAGCTCCTCGACTCCCGCCTCGGCGAGCAACTCGCGCTTGCGCGAGGGCGAGCTGATCAGCGGCGGCGCGTAGTCGGGCGCGAGCAGGCGCGCGGGGTGCGGCTCGAAGGTGAGCGCGCTGGCGGGACCGGCCAGCGCCCGCGCCGAGGCCCTGGTCGCATCGAACAGCCCGCGATGGCCGAGGTGCACGCCGTCGAAGTTGCCGATCGCGATCGCCCCGCGCGTCAACAGGCGTGCGGAAGCGGCGATCCCGCTGTGGATGCGCATCGGCGCGCCTGATATGGGAGGGCGTCGGAAGTGTCAATCGGAGGGCCCTTGAAGCACCTGCTCCGGCTGCTCCTCTTTCTCGGCGCGTTCCCGGCCGGGGCGGCCGACATCCGGGTCGACGGATCGTACCGGCTGCGCTTCAACGGCGAGTCCAACTACCTGCTCGACGGGACCGGCACCCGGCTCGGCCAGGAGCGGTGGATGGAGCACCGCCTGCGGCTGACGCCGAAGATCATCGAGCAGGACCAGATCGAGGTGCAGGGCTCGTTCGACGTCCTCAGCGGCCTCGTCGCCGGCGACCTCGCGCCCACCTTCCAGGAGCTCGGGTGGCAGGGGCGCTCCAACCGCGACGGCGTGCACGCGGCGGGGTTCGACTTCCGCCACCTGTTCGTGAAGTTCCGCCTCCCCTTCGGCGTGTTCGAGTTCGGCCAGATGCCCAGCGACTGGGGCATGGGGATGCTGATCAACGGCGGCAACCAGGAAGAGGGCCCGGACTTCGGCGACGTCCGATTCGGAGACATCGTCGATCGGGTGCTGTTCGCCACCCGCCCCTTCGGCTTCCTCGGCCCGGGAAGCGAGATCGCGCAGCACGTCGCGCTGGCGCTGGCCGCCGACCTCGTCTACCGCGACCGGTACGCGCAGCTCATCACCTCCAACCGGACCAGCGAATTCAGCGGGAGCAGCGGCTTGCACTGGGGAGACGTGGCCTCGCAGCTCGTCGCCGCACTGGTCTGGGACCCCGGGCCGGACTCGCGCGCCGGCCTCTACGTGGCGCGCCGCTGGCAGCAGTACGCCGCCGGGGGCGGCTCGCTGCACACCTGGCTGATCGACGTCCACGCGAGGACGCTGTTCCCGCTTTCGTTCGTCGGCGGCACGGTCTCCCTGGAGGTCGAGGCAGCCGAGATCTACGGCAACACCACGCATTCGCCGAACCTGAGCGCGCTGTTCCGCTCGCAGGTGGCGCAGCAAGGGGCGGCCGCGCGGGCGCTCTTGTCGCGCGGAACGCTCGAGGCGGAGATCGAGGCAGGCTACGCGAGCGGAGACGGGAACCCGTTCGACGACGCCACCACCCAGCTCCAGTTCAACCGCGACTTCAAGGTGGGCCTGGTGCTCTTCGACGAGGTGCTGCTCTTCCAGACGCAGAATGCGGCGCGCAGGCTGGCGGATGCGAGCCTGGGGGCGCGGCCGCCGCCGGGCCTCGACCTGCTCCCCACCGACGGCGCGGTGACGAATGCCCTCTACTTGAAGCCGACGCTGCGTTGGCGCCCGTCGCTGTTCGGCGGCCGGCTGCGGCTGGTCGGCAGCGTGCTGTTCGCCCGCGCGGCGCAGCCGTACGTCGACCCGTACGGCACGTTCGTCGGGGGGACGCCCCTCAATCCCTTCGGCGCGCAGCCGGGGAGGTACTACGGGACTGAGATCGACGGCGCGATTTCCTGGCGCTCGCGCCTGCGGGGCACCGTGGGATACGAGCTGGGCGCGCAGGCAGGCCGGCTGTTTCCCGGGAACGCGTTCCGGATGGCGGACGGTTCGAACCTGGGGGCGGTCAACGCGGTGCGGTTCCGTGCCACGCTGCTGTTCTGAAGACCGGACCTTCTCCTTCGTCCAACGAGGGTCGATGACGCGGCGATTCCTTCTCCTCTCGCTCTGCGCTCTCGCCGGGTGCCGCTCCGGGCAACCCATCGAAGGGCTCGCTCCCGCGCGCGACACGGGCGGGCCCCGCATCGCCTTCGACCTGACGCGAAAGCCCCTGCCGGAGATGCCCTTCCCCACCGACCTGGCTGCCCGGCCCGACCCCGGCAGCCCGACGGGGCTGCGGGTGAACTCGAGCCTCGCGGCGCCGTCGCAGCTCGAGCAGCGCACGCGCGTGCTGGTCGACCAGCTCGACGGGTTCGGCACCTTCGCGCCCATTACCGTGTCGTTCGACGCTGGCCGATCGGACCTCGACGTCGCCGATCTGTTCGCCCGGCAGAACGACGCCGACCCGACGAACGACGGGGTGTACCTGGTGCAGATCGATGACGGGCGCGTCTGGCCTCTCGACTTCGGCGCGGGCCACTTCCCCTACGTGCTGGCCGATCCCGGACGATATTTTCCCAACGACCCGTTCGCGCAGCATGGCACCCTGCTCTTCCCCGGCTGCGGCGCCGGCGCGAACGTGCTCGTGCCCCCCGGCCCCGCCTGCGACGACCCGAACGACCCGGATCGGCGCCGGCAGGCGGACCAGTTCCTTCCCTTCTACGAGCGATCGACGCGCACGTTGATCGCGCGGCCGGTGCTGCCGCTCGCCCAGGAGAAGCGGTACGCGGTCATCCTCACCGATCGGGTGCGCGATGCGCAGGGGCGAGCGGTGGTCCCGCCGGGATCCGGCGTCAACCATCCCGCGCAGAACGGCGAGCTGGCTCCGGTGCTCGGACGGCTTCCGCCCGGCGTGCGGGTGCAGGACATCGCGTATGCCTGGGCCTTCACCACGCAGAGCACCACGCGCGACCTGGAGGCGATCCAGCGCGGGCTGCGCCTGCAAGGCCCTCTCGCCGGGATCGGTTTCCAGTATCCCCCGGCGACCTCGCCCCTCACGCCGACGGGCCGGGGCACCACGCTGCTCACCGTCCTGCCCGAGCGCGACCGATTCGCGCTCACCGATCCGCTCGCCTACAGGCTTCCGGCCGACGAGCTGGCACCCATCCTGTCCGATCCGGCCGTGGCGCCGTTCCTCGGCACGCCGGACGCCGCCACGCTGAGCGCGCTTCTCGAGACGTTCCGCTACATCGACTACTTCGTATCCGGCAAGTTCGTCTCGCCCAGCTTCATCGGCGTGCCGTCGGGCGCGCCGCAGGAGGGAACGTTCCAGATCGACCTCGCATCGGGACAGGCGCACACGCAGCCGGAGGACGTCACGTTCCTGCTCGCGGTGCCGAAGTCCAATGGCGCGCATGTCCCACCCTTTCCGACCGTGCTCACGGGCCATGGTTACACCGGCACGCGATCCGCGGATCTGCTCGCCTTCGCCGGCACCTTCGCGAAGTACGGCCTGGCGACCATCTCCATCGACGCCTACGGCCATGGACTCGATCCGACAGCGTTCGCCCCGGTGGCGCAGTCGCTCGCGGGGCACGGACTGCGCAGCTTCGCCAACGCTCTTCTCACCGGCCGCGCCCGCGACCTCGACAACGACGGGCTCCGCGACCCGGGCGGGGACTTCTTCAGCGCGGACGCGTTCCACACGCGAGACGCCGTGCGCCAGTCGGTGGTCGACTGGATGATGCTGGTGCGCATCCTGCGCAGCTTCGACGGCACCACCGCGATCGTCCAGCCGGCCGGGCCCTCTGGAGCGATCACGTTTCGCATCGCGGGCGATTTCAACGGAGACGGCAAGCCGGACGTAGCGGGGCCGGTGGTCTGGCCCGTCGACGTGGCGAACCCGGCGGGCGGGACGTTCTTCAATTCCGGCGATGCGAATCCGGGGAGCGACCTGTTCGCCTTCGGCGTTTCCCTCGGCGGGATCCTCGCCGGTGTGCTCCCCGCCGTCGAGCCCGCGGTGAAGGCAGCCGCGCCGGTGAGCGGCGGAGCGGGGCTCTCCGACGTCGCGCTAAGGTCGCAGCTCGCGCCGGTGGTGAGCTCCGTCACGCTGGGCGCCCTGGGCCCGTTCTTCACCAGCTGCGACTACGATTTCGCCGCGCAGCGGTGCGCGCCCGGACAGGCGGGGACCGCGCCCACGCTGGCGCTCGTGGTGCAGGACCTGAACCGCGAGCGCGAGCTGCCCATCGCGCCGCTCGCGCTGGCACCCGGCGACCAGGTGACGCTCACGAACCTCGATCACGACTCGGCGACGTGCCAGCGCGACCACGCCTGCGCGACGGCCACCGCCGACGCGAACGGGAAGATGCGCGTCGCCGTGACCGCCGACGGGCCCCTCCTCTCGGTGCAGCGCGTCCCGCAGACGAGCGGTGCGGACCAGGTGACGGCCACGGTGCTCCAGCCCGGCGACCGCCTCCGGGTGTCCGTGGTGCGCAGCGGCGGGACCGAGCCGCAGAACATCGATACCTTCGGCTTTCCGGTCGCGTTCTTCGGCGTCTCGTACCAACCCGGCGACGCGCTCACCGCGCCGGCGTCGGGCTGGGGATATGAGCGGAACACGCCCGACCTCCGCCGGCTCGTCGCGCTCTCGCAGGCGATCCTCGAGCCGGGCGACCCCGTGAGCTATGCCCCGCACTGGTCGGCCAATCTCCTGCCGGTCCGCAACGGCGTGCCGGCGCCGGCGCTGGTCGTGGGAACGGTGGGCGACACGGCCGTTCCGGTCAGCGCCGCGATCGCGATGGCGCGGGCGGCGGGCCTGGTCGAGATGACCCAGCCGGATCCGGCGTACGGGATCCCGATGGACCAGGTCCTCATCCGGGCCGGCGTGGTGGAAGGCATCGCGAATCTGAAGCGTCTCGCCGACCCGACCTCCGGGCCGCTCGCGGCCTTGGGACCCCAGCACCTCTCGTGCGCCCCGCCTGCCGACTGCACGAGCAGCGTGCTGCCCGACGTCCCGCTCGTCGACCCGACCTCGTACGGATTCGATCCCGCGAACGGCGTCGACGACGGTCTGAGCGCGCCGCGGCTGAACCCTCCGCTCCGCAGCCAGCTGGCGCGCCCGGTGAGGCTCGCGGACGGCTCGCAGGCCACCTCCGCGCTGCTCCTGCCCTACCTCGCCCGCGCCGGGCGGCACGGGTTCAAGAACCCGCAGCCAGGCAAGTTCGACATGGACCAGTTCCTCGCGAACCTCATCGGCCGCTGGTTCGAGACGCGCGGGCGCGAGCTGCACTTCGAGCCTTGCCAGGCGAAGGAGCCGCCGGACTGCGCGTGGATCCCCGCGCCGCCGCCTTGAGATCGCCGCTCGCGAAGGCCGAAGGGAGCAGCGCGCCGACCGTGGTTGCGATCGCTTCGCCTCCGGGCGTCGCGTAGACGACGGGAGCATCCGCCGCAGCGAACTCGGCGAGGACCTGGCGGCAGCCGCCGCAGGGAGCCGTCGGACGGGCGCTGCCGCCCACCACGGCGACCGCCTCGATGCGCTGCGTACCGGCGGCGACGGCCATCGCCACCGCATTGCGCTCCGCGCAGACGCACAGCGGGAACGAGACGTTCTCGACGTTGCACGCGGCGTGCACGCGCCCGGAAGCAAGCACCGCGGCGCCCACCGGGAACCGGGAGTACGGCGCGTAAGCGTTGCGACGGACGTCCGCCGCGGCGCGGAGCAGGCGATCCAGGACGAGCTTACGGAGAGGCATATCGGGAGTGTATCCGACGGCGTTCGGGTCGCGGTCAGCGTCGGGTCCAGGGTCGGGGTCACCCTATGCCAGCGGCTTTCGCGGCGGTACCGCGGCCGCGGCGCGGGGCAGGAACGCCCGGAGAAGCTGCAGGAACCGTCCCTCTACCTGCTGCGCCACGGCGACGACTTCCTCGTGCGTGAGCGGCTTGTCCGCGATCCCCGCGGCGTGGTTCGTGATGCACGAGATCGCGC
>JBJMQJ010000250.1:0-12925 GCA_045802765.1 Myxococcales bacterium | reverse complement strand
AGGACTCGCGCCAGCACCCGCGCCACGTTGCCGTCCACCAGCGGCACCTGCTCGCCGAAGGCAAGGCTCGCCACCGCCGCCGCGGTGTAAGGACCGAAGCCGGGCAGCTCGCGCAGCGCCGCCTCCGTCCGCGGCAGCCCGCCCGCGCTCGCCGCGGCGCGCGCTGCCCGATGCAGGTTGCGCCCGCGGGCGTAGTAGCCGAGGCCGCTCCACAGCGCGAGCACGTCGTCCTCGCTCGCCTCGGCGAGCGCGGCGAGCGTCGGAAACCTCCGCAGGAAGCGCAGGTAGTACGGCACGACGACGTCGACGCGGGTCTGCTGCAGCATCACCTCGCTCAGCCAGACCCGATACGGATCGCGGGGCTCCTCCCGCCAGGGCAGATCGCGCCGAGCCCGCGCGAACCAGGAGAGGAGGGGAGCGAAAAGCGTGCTAGGACTACGCAACTTCCGCCTCCGGGGAGGGGCCGCGAGTGAAGCGCATCCGCGTGCACAGCGTCGAGCAGTACGTTGCCGAGATCGGGCCTCTGATGAAGCAGGGGCTGCCGATGTATCGCGCCGACGACGTCGAGCACGGCCTGCTCGGACTGGGCTTCACAGGCGCGGAGACCGAGGTGCTCATCTCCATCCAGGAATTCAAGGAAACGGGCGATCTCGTCAAGTACGGCGAGCTGATCGAGCCGTACGAGCCGGACGGCAAGAAGACGCAGAAGGTCAAGGCGGAAAAAAGATAGGCCAGCCGCCAACCGAATCCTTACCGGCGGGTCGCGGCCTCCACGTCATCGACCGTTCGCGGAATCGCGGCCGTCAGGTTTTCGTGGCCGGTCTCGGTGACCAGGATGTCGTCTTCGATGCGGATGCCCAGGCCGCGCAATTCTGGCGGCGCCTTGTCGTCGTCAGGCGCGACGTACAGCCCGGGCTCGACGGTGAAGACCATGCCCGGCTCGAGGCGGCGCGGGCCGCCGTCCCGGCCGCGGTAGTCGCCGGCGTCGTGCACGTCGAGGCCGAGCCAATGACTGGTCCTGTGCATGTAATACCGCCGGTAGGCGTTGTCCTTGATCAGCTGGTCGACCTCGCCCGCCAAGAGCCCCAGCCTGACCATGCCCTCGGCGAGAACGCGCACGGCTCCCTCATGAAGCGCATCGAGCGTCTCGCCGGGGCGCGCGGCGGCGATGGCGTGGTCGGCGGCGGCGAGGACGAGCGAATACGCCGCCCGCTGGGGCGCCGTGAAGCGGCCGGAGGCGGGGAACGTCCGAGTCACATCCGCCGTGTAGAGATCCGCCTCCGCGCCGGCGTCGATCAAGACCAGATCGCCTTCGCGGATGGGGTCGGAGTTGTCGTTGTAATGGAGCACGGTCGCGTTGGCGCCCGCGGCGACGATCGGGTAGTAGCCCCAACCCCGGCCTCCGCCGCCGCGGAACTCGCGCTCGAGGAGCGCCTGCAGCTCGTACTCGTGCGATCCCGCGCGCCCCGCCGCCATCGCGGCCAGGTGCGCCTTGCGCGTCAGCTCCACCGCCTTGCGCACCGCACGCAGCTCTTCCGGCGACTTGCGCAGCCGCAGCTCGTGCACGATCTGGCCGGGATCCTCGATGCGCGGTGGCGCGGCGGTCCCGGCGCGCGAACGCATCCGCAGCGCCTGCAGCGTCCGCGCGATGCGCGCGTCGAAGGCGGCGTCGACGGCGCCAAGCCGGTAGAAGAGCGTGCTCGCCGATCCGAGCAGCGCCGGCAGCTCCTTGTCCAGCTCGTCGATGGTGAACGCCTGGTCGGCGCCGAACGCCGTCTTCGCGCCCTCCACGCCGGCGCGGCGCCCGGTCCAGATCTCGCGTTGCGGGTCGCGCGGCCGCACGAAGAGCGTGAGCGGCTTTCCCTCGGTGGCGAGCACCGCCACCGCCTCGGGCTCCTCGAACCCGGTGAGCCAGAACAGGTCCGAATCGGCCCGGTACGGGTGCTCCACGTCGTGGTTGCGGGTGGCCACGGGCGTGGCGGGGAACACGGCGACCGACCGGCCGGGCGCCATCTCGCGCATCCGCCGGAGCGCCTCGGCCCGCCGGGCCTGGAAGACATCGGAGGGAAACGCGGGGGTAGTGGCCATCGCGAAAGCTCCTCCCGTCTCTGGATTGCCCCGGCTCGGGCCGCTTGCGCAAGCGGTTTCGCGGAGCGGGGTGTAGAAGAAGCGGGGCGAGGCCTACCTTGCCTTGCGAACGAGCCTTCACGGAGTGTCCATGGCCGAGCAGAAGGGACTGTCCAGCGATGCGGAGATCAAGGCAGCGCTCGAGGAGCTGCCCGGCTGGAAGCAGCAGGGGAAGGCGATCACCCGCACCTACGACCTCAAGGGGTTCAAGGCGGCGATGGCTTTCTCCGGCACCGTCGGCGAGCTGGCCGACCGGGCCGACCACCATCCCGACATCCTCATCCAGTACTCGAAGGTCACGCTGACGCTGTGGACCCACGACAAGGGCGGCGTGACCGACCGGGACCTGCGCCTGGCGCGCCAGATCGAGGCCGCCGCGAAAGATCAGCTCGCGTAGTACCCTGCCGCCCGTGGCGGCCTGGCACGATCTCCCCGACCCCGAGCTGCTGGCGCACTGCTCGGTGCAGACGCATCGCGCCGGCGGACCGGGCGGGCAGCACCGCAACAAGTCGGAGACCGCGGTGCGCCTCGTGCACCTGCCCACCGGCGTCGTCGCCGAGGGGAAGGACCAGCGGTCGCGCGCGCAGAACCTGGCCGCGGCGCTCGAGCGGCTGCGCGAGAAGCTCGCCAGACGCGCGTACCGCCCGCCGCCGCGGCACAAGACGCGGCCGAGCCGGGCGGCGAAGGAGAAGAGGCTCGCGGAGAAGAGGCGGGCGGGGGAAAGGAAGAAGGAGCGGCGGTGGGCGGAATAATGGCAGCTTGCGCCGCGGCGTTTGGGCTCGCGGCGGGCGGCTGGCCGCTCGCGGCAACTGCGGCGATCTCGACGGCGACTCCGCCTTCCTCGGGTTCGACCGGGAGGTACATCCCCTCCGCACCTGGCGCTTTACCGCCAGCGGCCAGCCGTCCGCCGCCAGCCGATCCGTGGAGGCTGCAGGAACGGTTCCTCTATCTGCTCCGAACGTACCCGCAGCGGGCGCCGCGCGAGACGCTAGCCGAGGTACAGCGGATCGTGGAGGAGGGAGAGTTCGCCGAGCACGACCGGGCGGAGTACTGGCTCGGAAGTGCCTGGCTTGCGCTGCGGGAACGGGAGGCCGCGACGCGGTGGTTTGGCCGGGTCGGGAAGGACCATCCTGAGTCGCTGTGGGTCGAACGGAGCTGGCTGGGGCTGGGGGATGCGGCGGCGCAAGGGCGGCGTTACGGGATCGCACTGGATTGGTACGCGAAGGCGCGGACCGCCGGGGACGCCTCGGTCCGCGAGATGGGCCGCGTCTCGGAGCGGTCGACGCTCACGCTGCGCGCCCGCCAGAGGTGGGCATGGGTGGCGGGCGCGATCGCGCTCGCCATCGCCGCGCTCCTGGCCGCCTCTCTCCGGCGGCATCGTCCTCTGCGCCTGTGGCCCCTCCCCGCCGAGGCGCGGATCGTGGTCCCGGTGCTCGGGGTGCTCGCGCTTCTTTCGCTGCGGCAGGATCGCGCGCCGCGAGCCGCGATCCTCGAGCTCTGCGCGGGCGCGGCCTTGCTCGTCACCCTTTCCGGGTGGCGCCTGCGCGCCGCTTCGCCGCGCGGCACGGCCCGGGCGTTGCACGCGGCCGGCACGCTCGCGGCGCTCGGGGCGCTGGCGTACGTGGCCGTGTACCGCGGTGAATTGGTCGGCATGTTGCTCGAGACGTTGCGCGCGGGCCCGGAGTAGAGTCCCGGGCCCATGCCGATCTCTCCCGAGGACAAGGGATTCGGGCAAGGCTCGCCGGAGCTGGCGCGCTGGGCCGAGAGGGTCTTCCAGCCCGAGGACGCGGTGCTGGCCGAAATCCGCGCGCGCAGCATCCGGGAAGGGCTCCCGGCCATCGCCGTGGGCCGGTTCGACGGGCTGCACCTCGAGGTGCTGGCGAGGCTCGTCGGCGCCCGCAAGGCGGTCGAGATCGGCACGCTCGGCGGCTACAGCGGAGTGTGCCTGCTCCGCGGCATGCCGGACGATGGCGTGCTGCACACCTTCGAGCTCGACGCTCACCATGCGGAGGTCGCTCGCGAGTCCTTCCGCAAGGCGGGCGTCGCGGATCGGGCCCGCATCTACGTGGGACCCGCGCTGCCGAAGCTCCGTGAGATCGAGAGCGAGGCGCCCTTCGACCTCTGCTTCATCGACGCCGACAAGACCGGCTATCCCGCCTACCTCGACTGGGCCGCGCGGCATCTCCGCGTCGGCGGCGCCGTGCTGGGCGACAATGCCTTCGGTTTCGGCGGCGTCGCCAAGCCCGATGGCGACGAGGGAGTGCGCGCGTTGCGCCGCTTCAACGAAGAGCTGGCCCGCGGCGGCCGCTTCCGCGCCACCATGATCCCCACCGAGGAAGGCCTCGCGCTCGGGGTGAAGATCCGCTGAACCGTCCGGCTATTTCCCCTGCGCTTCCGCGTCCGACTTGAGCACCTCGTCGGCGCGCTTCTTGCGCCAGGCGCGCAGCTTCTCGCGCAGCTCCGGCCGCTGGGCGGCGAGGATCGAGACCGCGAGCAGCGCCGCGTTGGCCGCGCCGCCCTTGCCGATGGCCAGCGTTCCCACCGGCACGCCCTTGGGCATCTGCACGATGGAGAGCAGGGCATCGACGCCGCCCAGCGTGGTCGAGGCGACGGGCACGCCGAGCACCGGCAGGACCGTCTTCGCGGCCACCACGCCCGGCAGCGCGGCCGCGCTCCCGGCGCCGGCGATGAGCACCTCCAGCCCGCGCTGCTCGGCGGTCTCCGACCACTCCAGCACCTTCTCGGGCGTGCGGTGCGCCGACAGGATGCGCAGCTCGTGCTCGATGCCAAATTCGCGCAGCACCTCGACCGCTCCCTGAAGGACTTCCAGGTCGGTCTTGCTTCCCATGATGATGCCCACCAGGGGTTTTCCGGCCATCCGCGGCGGGTAACAGAGGAAGCACCGCCGGTCAAGGCGCTTGACTGCGCAGTCCGGTGGCCGACAGATGCGGGCGTGGACTTCCGCGAACGCGACGTGCCGGTGCGGGGGCTTTCGCTCCGGGTGCGCGAGCGGGGACCGCAGGAGGGGCCCGCCTCCGTGTTGGTGCACGGATGGCTCGACCACCGCGGGTCGTTCGACTTGCTCGCCCCGCTCCTGCCCGGCCGGACAGTCGCGGTCGATCAGCGCGGGCATGGCGACTCGTCCTGGGTGGGCGCCGGCGCCTTCTATCATTTCGTCGAGTACCTGGGAGATCTCGACGCGCTCCTGCGCGAGCTGCGGCTGCCCTACCCGCTGCGGCTGGTGGGCCATTCGATGGGCGGCGCGGTCTCGCTCCTCTACGCGGCCGCGCGGCCAGATGTGGTCGCGCACGTGACCCTCCTCGACGCAGCGCCCTTGCTCATCGCGCCGGCGGAGGTGCCCGACCGGCTCTCGGGATGGCTCGAGGACCTGGGCAAGCGGCGCGATCGGCGGGCGGTGGCCTCGGTAGACGAGGCGAGGGAGCGGATGCTGCGCGCGAACCCCGACCTCGCGCCCGCCGCTGCGAGCCTGCTCGCCGCAGGCGCGGTTGGCCCGGATCCGGCGCGCGGTGGAGCGCTCGCCTGGAAATGGGACCCGCTGCTGCGGGCGCGGTCTCCGCTCCCCTACACGAAGGAGGTGCTGCAGGCGATCCTGGGGCAGGTCCGCGCGCCGGTGCTCCTCCTGCGCGCGGAGCGCGGCCACCTGCCGGGCGAGCAGGAGCTCCGGACGTGGCTTTCCGCGGTTCCCCGGTTGACGATCGAGACGGTGCCGGGCACGAGCCACCATCTCCACATCGAGCAGCCGGAGCGGGTCGCCGGCCGCATCCGCCTCGCCTGGGATGGCGACGCCCGCCCGGGCCCCCGGTTATAAGTCCAACGCGTGCGCGACTTCGGCGTCTACATCCATTTCCCGTACTGCCTGTCGAAGTGCCCGTATTGCGACTTCGCCTCGCGGGCCGAGAAGGTCATTCCGCAGGAGCGCTACACCAATGCCGTCCTGCGCGAGCTGCGCGAACGCGCTCCCGAGTTCGCCGGCCGCCGCGCCGTGTCCATCTACTTCGGCGGCGGCACGCCCTCGCTGTGGGATCCGGAGCGCGTCGACGCGGTGCTGCGGGAAGCGCGCGCTCTCTTCGACGTCGCGCCGTCGCCTGAGATCACCCTCGAAGCGAATCCGGGGACCACCGACGAGTCGCGCTTTGCGGCGTTCCGCGCGGCGGGAGTCAACCGCCTCTCCATCGGGGTGCAGTCCTTCGCGGCTCCACAGCTGGTCGCGCTCGGCCGCCAGCACTCGGGCGGCGACGCGGTGCGCGCCTACCGGACCGCTCGCGCCGCCGCCTTCGAGAACGTCTCGCTCGACCTGATCCACGGCGCGGAAGGCCAGACCGAGCAAGGTGCCGGCAGCGACGCCGCGGCGGCCGTTGCCCTCGGCCCGGAGCACCTGAGCTGCTACGCGCTGACGCTCACCGGGCTCGCCGAGGAAGTGCCGATGGCAAAAGCAGTCCGCCGCGGCGAGCTGCGCCTCCCCGACGACGAGGCGCAGGCCGCGATGGGCGACGCGGTCCGCGGCGAGCTGCGGCGCGCGGGGTACGAGCGATACGAGATCTCCAACTACGCGCGTCCCGGATACGAGGCGGTGCACAACTCGCTCTACTGGCGCGGCCTGGAGTACGCCGCGGCAGGCTGCGGCGCGTGCGGGTTCCGCAGGCTCTCGGGCGGCGGGACAGTAGCGCGGCGCTGGATGAACGACCGCTCGCCGGAGCGCTATCTGGAGCGCGTCGAGGCCACCGGCCTGGGCGAGGCGCAGGCGGAAGAGCTAGGCGCGGAGGAACATCTCCGCGAGCGCCTCTTCACCGGGCTGCGGCTCGCGAAAGGCCTCGACGTAGGCGCGCTGGAAGACGATCTGCGGCTGCCGGTGCGCTCCCGGTTCGCGCCGCAGATCGATCGGCTGCGGCGGGAAGGGCTCGCCGAGCTCGACGGAACGACTCTGCGCCTCACCGAGGCCGGCCTCGACCTGCACAGCGAAGTCGCGCTCCGCTTCTTCTGATGCGTTCCGCGCGGCGCCGCAGCTCAGGGCGTGAGCGTCAGCTCCTGGTCCTCGACCTCGTCCACGCGCCGGGCGAAGTCGGCGAACTCCGCGTAGCGCGCCGGCGCGACGCGCTGCTGTGGCAAGGCGAAGGATTCCTCGATCACGAGCTTGCCGCGCTGCTCCCGCGCGCTCCAGGAGAACTCGCCGTACGCGGTGCGCAGCGCGACCGGCGGGGGCGGCGCGCGCAAGTGGAAGCCTTGGGGCAGCGCGATCTCGGCGCGCGTCGTCTGCTTCTCGGCGGAGTCGACGAGGAGGGGCAGCATCCGTTCCGCCTTCTGCACCCAGCGCCGGGACAGCCGCTGCGGCAAGAGCGAGGCGGGGACCAGCAGGCGCGGTCCGTCGCGCCTCGCGAGCTGCACGCGCAGACCGTAGACCAGCGTCGTCGCGCCGCCGACCTCCGCCTCTCCCTCCGCCGCGAGCGACTCCAGCTCCACCCCGCGCAGCCCGCGGCCCAGCATCGATTCCACCGCCTGCTTGCGCTGCGTGTCGTCGTACCGCTCGAGCGCGTCCTTGAGGCCCGCCGCGTCGAATCCCAGGTATCGATCCCGGCCCTCCCCCGCTGCCGCGCCGGCCGAATCCAGCGCGAGCTGCAGAGCCACCTCGCGGCCGTCTTCAGAAGATGTGCCCGGCGTACGGATCTTTTGCGGCTCCTCGCCTGGCTCGGGCACCACCCACGCGTCTTGCCCCCGCAGGAACGCCGGCAGCCGATCGAACGGGGCGAGGCGATAGCTCGGATCGACCCAGGCGGCCCCTTCCGGCAGGTCGATGCGCAGCACCGCCCAGCCGTACGCGTCGGGGCGCGGGAACCGGTACGGCGCCTGGTCCTGGTTGAACCCGCGCACCAGAACGAGGTGGCTTGCGATCCCGGCCGAGGCCAGCGCTGCCTTGAGCGGCAGCAGGCGGTTCCCGCGGCCCTGGGCGAGCACGTGGGCGGCGGAGACGGAGAAATCCGATCCCTGCGACCGGCCGCGCACGGCCTGCGCCACCGCCGCATGGATCCGCGCGGCGCGCTCGCGCGGCGACCCGGCCCCGGTCCCTTTGGCCAGCTCGTCGGTGACGGCCCCCGCCCGCCCGCGGAGGAGCGCCCAGTCGGCCATCGACTTCACCAGCTCGCGTTGCCCGGCCCCGGACCCGACCTGGATCCAGGGCATCGTCTCCGCCTCCGGCGGCTCGTGCGGCTCGGGCTCCTGCGGCGCCACGTCTCGGGCGCTCATGCGAAAGCGCTGCTCGCCCGCGACTTTCTCGATCGCCGGCGCGCTCGCGTTGTGCGCGTCCACCTCCAGCGGCAGCTGCGCGGGCGCGCGGACCTCGTAGGTGCTCTCGACCATGGGCGTCTGCTCGTCGCGGAAGAAGAACCCGCCCAGCCCGATGCCCGGCAGCTCCGGGCCCCTCGGCGCGATCGGCCGCAGGTAGTCGATCTCGATGGCGTCGCCGGGCTCGAGCCCCGGCATCGTCACGCCCTCCTTCTCGGGGATCGACTCGGGCTCCAGCGTGCGCCCGTCGCGCTTGATGGTCCGCAGGCGCAGGACTTCCGAATCGCCGGGCAGACGAGCCTCGCCGAAGCGCGAGACCCCCTTGTTGTCGAGCACGCGGACGACGCTGTGCACCCGCTCGACCGCGCCACCGTCGGGGTAGACCTGCACGGCGCCGTGGTCGAGCAACCGGACCGCGGACGCACCGGGCGGCGCCTTCACGCCCGAGTCGCGCGCCAATGCGAGGCCGTCGCGATCCGCCCAGCGCATCACGTCCACGCCGCGCGAGAGCGCCAGCTGGCGCCGGAGGCTCAGGTCTCCGGGAGCGAGCGCCAACGCGCGAGCCCGCGTCTCGTCCGCCGCCTGCGCCTCGCCGCTCGCCTCGAGAACGCCGGCGAGACGGCGCAGCGGATCGGCGCTGCGCGGGGCCAGCGCGGCGGCCTTTCGCAGAGTCAGCACCGCGGCGCCCGTTTCCTTGCGCGCCCCCTGGATCTCCGCGAGCGCGTGCAGCCGGGCCGGCTGGGCGGGATGCGCGGCGGCGAGCAGAACGTAGAGCTCCTCCGCGCGCGCGAGATCGCGGCGGTCCCGGAGCAGGCCGGCCAGCGTGGACGCTCCGTCCCCGCAGGGCCGCAGCGCCTCGGCGGCTTTCCACTGCTCGGGAACGCTGCCGTCCCGGCGCGACAGCTCGTAGCGTAGGGATCGCGCGTCGCACCTGCCGGGGTCGGTCCGAAGCGCCGCCTCGACACCGGCGCGCGCCGCGGCGGTGTTCCCTTGCGCGTCGAGCAGCCTGGCCCGGGCGAGCTGCAGCCGCGCGGGCAGCGCGCCCGCGGCGGGCGACCGCGCGGCGACGGTCACGGCAACCGGTGCCGCGCCCGCGGGGCGCGCCGGGTCGTGCAGATGCCGCAGCGCGGCTTCGGCCTGCTGCAGCTCCTGCGCGGCGTCGTCGTACCGCTCGGCCTCGCGCTGCAGCGCCGCGGCCGTCAGCCGGGCACGCAGCAGCAGCGGGTCCTTCCGCGCGGCCTGGGCAAGATCGACGAGCGCCCGCGACCGGCCGAGCCGGTCCGGCACCTCGGGGTCGCGCAGCACCTCCTGCGCGCGCAGCAAGAGGGCGGGAGCGCCGGAGGCGCTGAGGGCCACCGCGCGGCCGACCGCCACCCGCGCCGGGGCGCGCTCGTCGCCGATGACCGCGCGGGCCAGGAGCCATGCAGCGAGCGCGTCGCCTCCGTCCGCGCGCAACCGTTCTTCCGCCATGCGGCGCAGCGAAGGCGGCTCCGCCCACGCTGCGGGCGCGGAGCAGAAGCTGCCAAGCGGGCACGGCGCCTCGAACCGGGCGCCTTCGACCTCCGCCGGCGCCGCGCTGGCGAAGTCCGCGGCCGCGCCGTCCGCACGGACGATCGTCAGCCGGAACCGAGCTCCCTCCGCCCGGCTCCACCGCACCAGGGCCTGGTGCTTGCCGGGCGAAAGCCTCACCGCGACCGTCTGCGCACGCGGCACCTCGCGTGGGTACGGCGCGCGGGAGAGGACGACGGCGCCGTCCAAGCGCAGCTCCAGCGCGGCGGCTCCTTCGATCCACGCGAGGTAATCGCCGCCGCGCTCCATGCGCAGGTCGCTGGCCGCATAGAAGACGTCGCCGTCGGAGGGCTCCAGATCGAGCCCGACGTCGCCGTCGGGAAATTCGAGGGCGCGCGAGGCGGTCGGACCGGCCGGACCCTGCGCCGGCGCCCGCGCCGTGGAGGGTCCGTCCAGCGGCAGCGCGCGGGACAGGTCGAACAGGCGGAGCGCGCCGAAAGGGCCCGCTACGCGCCAGCCTTGCACGACGCCCATCCGTGCCCACGCCTTCGCCTCGGCTTGCGGCCCCACCTCGGCGACGCGCGCCGCGAGCGATCGCGCCGCGGCTTCCCGCAGCAGGCGGGCGGCGCGAGGCACGAGCGCGCCCGGAGCGCCGTCGGCCGCTTCGATGACGGCGTCGTCGACGGCGCGGGAGTCGCCCTGCACGTCGAGCAACCTCGACGCCGCGAGCTCCGCGAGGGGATCGGCCGGCGCTGCTCGCAGCGCATCGATCCAAGCCCGTGCCGCCGCCTGCGTCTCCAGGCGGTCCTCGAGGATCTCTGCGAGTCCGCAGAGGGCGAGCGCGCGCGCCCGTTGGTCTCCGTCGGCCGCGGCGGAGCGCAGGCGCGCTTCGGCCGCGAGGGGATCGGAACCGACGAGGTACCGCAGCCAGCCGGCGCCGGCGGCCGCCATCGGGCCTTCGGAGGCGCCGCGCTCGGCTTCGTCGAGCCTGCGGCGCGCTTCCTCTTCTGGGCTTACGCGCGGCAACGGCGCGCGCGCCGCATGGCTGCACGCGATGGCGAACGTGGAGATCGCCAGCAGGGCGGCCGGACGCGAGAGCCGAAGCACGCTCAGCGGCCCTCGTTCACCGCGGTCTGCGCCGGCGGGGCCGCCTCGACCTTGCGCAGCAGCACCCGGTCGAGCCTTCCCAGGAACGAGCGGAACGCCGCGTAGTCGAGCGGCGCGACCGTGCCGCCTTTCAGCTCCAGAGCGAGATTCGCGGTCACCTTGCCGGCTGCGCGCGCGTACTTCACCGACCAGCTGCCCTGGATGGCGTCCTCCGACGCGTCTTCCGGGAGCGAGGCCGTCCACCCGCGCGGCAGCTCGACTTCGGTGGAGACGGTCAGGCGCTGCGGCGCGGGCATGCGCTGCGGCAGCGTGCGGCGCGAGAGCTGCGCGTAGGACTCGACGTAGCTGCGCTGCTGGCCGAAAGGCGAGAAGCGCAGCGCGCCGGCCGAGAGCGTCGCGAAGGCGGGCGCGTTCGCCTGGAACCGCGCGGTGAACGGCCGCTCGATGTCGTGCGGATCGGAGACGTCGACCGAGGTCACCTTGACCCCGGGGAAGGCCGCCCGCGCGAGCTGCTCTTCGGCGCGCGCGCGGCGCTCGTCGGGCGACTCGAACGTCCGGCGCAGCTCGGCGGTCCAGGGACCGCGCGCGCTCGCGGTGAGCTCCAGCTTGGCGCTCCCGTCCGGGCTCAACGAGAGGCGCGCGCGGGTCTCGTCGAGGTTGTCGGCGGGTCGCGCGTCAGGCGTGCGGCGGATGCGGGAACCGGTGCCGTCGGGCTCGACCACCAATGCCTCGGCGCCGCGATCGTCGGCCGGCAGCTCGCCCGACCCGTGGAACTCCGCGGTGCCGTCCAGGTACAGCTCGTACTTGGGCACGTAGAGGATGGCGTGGTCGAACACCGCCAGCGAGGCGGGCGCCTCGGAGAGGTTGCCCATCCTCCTCGTGCGCAAGAGCACCAGCCGCGAGTCGATCCCCAGCGCCTCGAGCATGGCGTGCAGCAGCGAAGCCTTGTCCTTGCAGTCGCCGAACCGCCGGGTGAGCACGGTCTCCACCGGGTACGGCTTGAAGCTGTGGATCCCGAACTCCAGCGCCACGTAACGAGTGCGCGAGACGACGTAATCGTAGACTGCGCGGATGCGCGCCTCGTCGTCGCTTCCCGGGATGCCGCGGACCGCTTCCTCGGCGGCGGCGCGCACCTCGTCGGTGACGCGCAGCTGGTCCTTCACCAGGCCCCAATAGAAGCGCGCGACGCTCTCCCAGTCCTTGTAGGTCGACACGTGAACGTACCCGAGCAGGTCGCTCGCGCCGGGCATCGACGGCTCGGGCACCACGCGCGGGACGTCGCGCGCCGTCCAGCGCTGCCAGGTCCCGCCGTCGGGCAGCTTGCCCTGGGTATGGGTGAGCCGCGGCAGCGGCGAGGCCGCCGTGTAGAAGCTGCGCCCCGGCGGCCCGAGGAGCACGTAGTCCGCGATCGCCTTGCGCGAGTATCCCTGCAGGTACTGGAAGTCGCCGAAGTAGTCGGCGAAGAAGTTGGTGCCCGAGTCGTCGATGCGCTGGATCATCTCGAGGACGTCGCCCGCTTCCAGCTGGGGAAAAGCGACCACGCGCGAGCGCAGGTCGTAGTACATCGCGTACCAGGGCTCGCTCACGTTGCGCTCGCCGTCGCTGCGGCTCTCCACCACCGTCCCGTCCTTGCGGACGATGCGGGCGCGCTCGATGCGCACCACCTGCCGGTCCGGCGAGTACTGCACCGACTGCCAGCGCGACTGGTCCACGCCGCGCTGGGTCAATGCGCGCAGGACCTGCTGCCGGGTGCGCGAGGAGAGCCCGTTGGCGAAGACCCGCGTGACGGTCAGGTCGGCGCGCACCTCGACGTCGTCGCCGGTGGCGGTGGAAGGCGCCTTGGCCAGCGCGACGGCGTCGTAGAGATAGGGCGCGGCGTACTGCT
>JBJMQJ010000249.1:0-7217 GCA_045802765.1 Myxococcales bacterium | reverse complement strand
GGCCACGGAGCGAGCGCGTGGGACAGGAAGCAGGCATCGTCGAGTCGGAGGTCTCCCTGCGAGGCGCGGACGGCGCCGCGGTCCCTTGCTACCTCGCCGAGCCGGCCGGGGCGCCGCACGCCGCCGGAGTGGTGATCGCGCCCGAGATCTTCGGCGTGTCGGCCTGGATCCGCTCGTGCGCGCGCCGCCTGGCGGAGTTCGGGTTCCGCGCGGCCGCCGTGGAAGTATTCGCCCGCGATCCCCTTCCCGATCCCGAGCGCGCGCCGATGCCGGTCCTGATGGAACGCATGCAGCGCCTGAGCTGGCTCGGTGCGCTGGACGACCTTCGCGCGGGCGCCGCCCACTTGCGCGGCCGCGGGGCCAAACGGACCGGCTGCCTCGGTTTCTGCATGGGCGGCACGCTGGCGATGCTCTATTCCTCCGACCCGATCGATGCGGCGGTGGACTGCTACGGGCGCCTGCGCCATCCCGCCGATCCGCTCGCCGCGGTCCGGCGCGGCCGCTGCCCGGTGCTCGGCATCTACGGTGCGCGCGACACGGGCATCCCGCTCTCGGACGTGGACGAGCTGCGCCGCGCGCTCGCCCACCGCCCCGGCAGCGAAGTGCACGTCTTCGACGCCGGCCACGCCTTCTTGAACGATCACCGGCCACAGCACCACGATTCGGAGCAGGCCGCGCTCGCGTGGGCGAAGATCGAGGGGTTCCTGCTGCGGAACCTGGGCTGATGCACTAACGCGCTGCGTCCCGCCGCGCGGCGGATCCGCGAAGGTGCGCGGTGGCGCTGCGTCGTCGCCCATCGGACAACTTACGTATGCGAGTAGTTTGCGATTGACAGGTTCTGAAGCTCCGCTCGCAAAGGGCCTGCCAAGCTCATCGCGAAAGGCCGTGTAGCTGCCGCAGACGCGTCCAGAGCAAGCGTTTGACGCACCTTCGCCGCGCGGGCCCGTCTGCGCTCCGCCGCGCGTGTCTGGCCTCCGCAAGGCGCTGAAAAACACCGTGCTACGACTGTTCACATGATGAACTCAAGAACCGTTGTCGAATCGCTCAGCTCTTTGGATCTCCGTTCGGCTACCTGGGATCTCGTGCGCAGATCGCACGGCCTTGATGCCGCACTTCTCCTTCACCTCGGCGAGATTGAGGAGCGGAGGTTGTACCTCGATTGGTCGTTCGCCTCGATGTTCGCCTACTGCGTCGGCGAGCTCGGGTTCTCCGAGGACGTCGCCTGCAACCGGATTAGCGTTGCCCGCGCCGCACGGCGCATGCCGATCATCTTGGAAATGCTCCGCTCGGGAAAGGTGCACCTGGCCGGGTTGCGTTTGCTCGCGCCGCATCTGACCGCCGAGAACCAGGACAAGGTGCTGGCGGAGGCCACTGGCAAGTCGACGCGCCAGATCGAAGCGCTGGTGGCACGCATTTCACCGCAGCCTCCTGTACCGACCGTCGTGCGCAAGCTTCCGGATCGCCACACTTCGGCGCCCGAGTCAGCCACACTGTCGTTCAGTATTGCTGTCCCTGTAGTCACGTCCGACTCGCCGCCTGCACCGGCGTTCGTTCCGCCAACCGCGCCAGCGCCGCGACGCGATGAACATCGGGCCGTGGTTAAACCGCTCGCCGAGGACACCTTCAAGTTCCAATTCACCGCCAGCCGCGCTTGTCATGACAAGTTCCGCCAGGCTCAGGATCTACTCCGCCACCGAGTTCCGAATGGAGACGCGGCGACAATATTCGAGAAGGCACTCGACTTGCTGATCGAACAGGTGAAGAAGGAGCGTTTCGGCACGGGTCGAAAGCCGCGGCAGACTCCGACCCAAGATGCGAAGGCATCCTCTTCGCGTCATATCCCCGACGCGATCAAGCGCGAAGTCGACGAGCGTGACCGCGGCGGCTGCACCTTCACCGACGCGGATGGCCGCAGATGCAACGAGACAAGCGCCCTGGAATTCGATCACCTCGACGGGTTCGCGCGAACGCCTCTCCACCGAGCGGACCGGATCCGCCTGCTCTGCAGGGCCCACAACCAACACGCCGCAGAGCAAATGTACGGCCGGGCGTTCATGGAACGAGCCCGCGCACCGATCGACCGGCTCGCCGCCGATTCCGGGGTCCCGTCAGGGTGAGTGCACAGGGCTATCCGCCGCGCGGCGGGACGCGCTGCATTGAGGCGTGCACGCGGCGAGGCGTAGTTCACGCAGGTTCGCCTGGATGTCGTCGATCCGCCTTGACGGCGATCGCTCCGCAACCTCGGTCAAGCGCCGGCGCGGTAGAGGGCGTAGATGCTCGCCCAGCCGATGGCGAGCAGCACGAGGAATACCAGCAGAGCCAGCCGCTCGAGCCAGGCTTGCGCGCTCTTGCTCACCGCGATTCCCCAGCCCATGGTCGCGAAGGACCACAGCCCGTTGCCCAGGTGGTAGGCGATGGCGAGGACGCCGAGGACGTAGACGATCAGCGTCGGCGTGTGATGGTGCATCTCGCCCGCGATGTCGGAGAACGGCTCCGGGCGGCCGAGCACGAACCGGGGATGGATCCAGGCGAGCCAGAGGTGAGCGCCGAGGAACGCGAGCAGGCCGATCGCCGACGCGCGCTGGAGCCAGTAGCGCAGGTTCGAGACGTTCCGGACGGTGCTGCTGCGGGTCCGGGCCAGCCTGACCATGCCCCATCCGACGTGCCAGACGAGCGGGACCATGACCAGCGTGAAGGTCAGCGCGGCGGCGGCGGGATTGGAATGCGCCGTGACCGACGCCTCCCACGTCCGCGCCCCCGCGAACGCCGCCAGCTGGGTCCACAGGTGGTTCGCGGTCCAGATTCCGAGCGGGAAGAAGGCGAGGAAGGAACCCAGCCGGGCGAGGAGGAAGTTCCGCGCAACGGTCCGCTCGGCGGGAGCGACGGAGCGGTCGGGCTGGTCGGTGGTGAGCGGAAGGGCCATTTTCGGCGCCTCCTTAGCACACATCCAGAGGCGTCCGCGCTGGAAAAGAGGGCGCGGCGAACGCGGCGGGGATCCTCAGGGAAGGGCGGCTGGTTCGGCCCCCGGGCAGTACGTCGCCTTGAACCTGCCGACGTACTCGTGAGGGTTTCCGCCCGGATCGGAGATCACCACGTCGAAGCTGCCTCGGGCCTCGCCGCCTCCGCCGACGTCGAACTGGGAGAGGCCGATGTTCGCGCCCGGAAAGACGACGCCTGGGAGCCGGACCACGTGCGCGCTGCCCGTCCCGGGGCCGGAGCCCATCAGCACTTCGTTGTTCGTCGTCGAGCCGCGGTTCAACGGATCGCCCTGCCCGACGAAGAAGGTGCCGATGTTCCCCGGCGGCACCCAGACCACGACCACCGTGAAGCTCTCGATCGGGTTCTGGAAGTAGTCGTGGTGCGCGGTGACCTTGGCGCACAGGTCGGGCACGTCGCTCATCGCGACGATCCATTGCGGGTGCGACCCGTTGCCGTCGGTGAAGGTCACCTGGGCTGCGATCGAGCTGCGCACGGGCGAGATGACCGCGGGCGGATAGCCGGAGAGGACGGTGTTCTCCTCGGTCCCGCAGGCGGCCACCGCGACGAACGAGGCGAGGAGGAGGGCGGAAGAGCGCATCGGCCGCGCACCCTAGCACGCGCGGCGAGCGCCGCAGATTGCGGTTGCGCGTCGTCGTCCCGCCCGGTACAGCACGGAAGATGCCGTGGCACCAGATCGCCGGACAGGATCGCGCGGTGCGCCTGTTGCGCTCCGCGCTCGAGCGCGGGCAGCCGCACCATGCCTACCTG
Organism: Myxococcales bacterium; assembly: GCA_045802765.1. Taxonomy (GTDB): domain Bacteria; phylum Myxococcota; class Myxococcia; order Myxococcales; family 40CM-4-68-19; genus VBKO01. The sequence goes on along the minus strand of JBJMQJ010000249.1, from coordinate 3,470 downwards.
CTCGCCGGTCCCGCCGGAGTGGGCAAGGAGCTGCTCGCGCGCCTCTTCGCGCAGGCGGCGAATTGCGAGGCGTCGTCGGGAGAGCAGCCCTGCGGGTCGTGCCCTGCTTGCGCGGCCATCGCGCGAGGCATCCATCCCGACGTCGCCTGGGTCCTGCCCCAGAGCGAGGCCGTCGCGCGCGGGATCGTCTCGCGCGCCGACCTGGAAGGGACGCCCTCGCGCGAGATCCGCGTCGACGAGGTGCGCGCGCTCTCGCGGCGGCTCTCCCTCGCCGCCGCGCGCGGCCGCCGCAAGATCGCGGTGGTGAGCCCCGCGGAGGCGATGAACGAACGGGCGCAGAACACGCTCCTCAAGACGCTGGAGGAGCCGCCGCCCGCGACCACCTTCCTGCTCGTCAGCGAGCAGCCCGACGCGCTGCTCGCCACCGTGCGATCGCGCTGCGCGCGCGTCCAGCTCGCGCCGCTTCCCGAGAAGGTGCTCGTCGAGCAGCTGCTTACGCGCGGGGCCCCGGCCGACGAGGCGCGCAGGCGGGCCGCCCGGGCGGACGGCAGCCTGGGCCGCGCGCTCTCGCTCGATCCGGAGGAGCTGGAGCGCCGCCGCGAGCTGCTCGAGTCGGTCGAGGCCGCGATCGCCGCCCCCGACGAGCGGGACGCGCTCGATCTGGCGGAGGCAGCCGGCGAGCGGGACGCGGCACGCGGCGTCGCCGACGCGGTGCAAGCGTGGACCCGGGACCTCCTCGTCGCGCAGGCGGGCGGCGCGATCGAGGCGCAGGAGCTGGCCTTAGCCGCCGCGCGCCTCTCGCAAGCGATCGGCGCGCCCGCCTTGCTCGGACAGGCGAGCTTGTGCGCCGAAGTCATCGAGGCGCTGGACCAGAACGGCAACGGGCGGCTGCAGCTCGAGCGGCTGCTGCTCGGCATCCGCGAGCTGCGCCATGGCTGAGCTGGGCGAGCTGCTCGAGGCGGTGGCGCAGGGGAAGGCCAAGGCCGTCTACCTCATCGAGGGAGACGAGTACCTGGCGCGCGGGGCCGCCCGCGAGCTCGCCGAGGCGCTGGTCCCCGAGAAGGACCGGGCCCTGAACCTCGTCTCGCTCGATGCGGCGGCCGGGGCGCGCGAGATCGCCGCGCATCTCGTGACGGTGGCCATGTTCCCCGCGCCGAAGGCGGTGCTGGTGGAGGGAGCCGAGGCGTTCGCCGACGAGGTCGACGCCGAACGCGAGATCGCCCGTGCGCGTGAGCTGTGGCAGGCGAAGCGGCAGCGCGATGCCGCGCGGCGGCTCCTGAAGCTCGTGCGCGGAGCGGGGTGGGGCGCCGCCGACCTGGCGTTCGGCAGCCGCGGAGCGCCGGCCGCCGCGAAGTGGCGCAAGGAGATCGGCGCCGCCCCGGACGAGTCCGACAAGGGATGGCTCTCGGAGCTGTCCGCCTGGGCGGAGGAGAACCGGCTCTCCGCGCCACCCGACGATCTCGAGGCGCTGGTCGCCGCCGTCGAGCGCGGCCTGCCGCCCAGGACCCACCTCATCCTCGTGGCGGAATCGCTGCCGGGGAAGCACCCGCTGGTGCGTCTCGTCTCGACCAGCGGGGCGCACCTGCGCCGCCGGGCGGAGCGGCGCGGCCGCGGCATCGAGGCGCTGGACATCTCCGAGGTGGTGGCGGAGGCGCTCCGGCCGCACGGCAAGAAGCTCGCCCGCGACGCGGAGCTTACGCTCAAGCAGCGGTTGGGGGACGACCTGCGGCTGATCGCGATCGAGCTGGAGAAGCTGGCCGTGCACGCCGGCGAGCGGGCGCAGATCACCCGCGCCGACGTCGAGGCGGTGGTGGCGCCCGTGCGCGAGGAGGAATTCTTCGCGCTGGGCGAGGCGGTCTGCGAGGGCGATCTGGGACGAGCGCTGCAGCTCTTCCACGACGAGCTGCGCCGCAAGGCGAACGCCGCCGCGGTAGCGTTGCCCTTCCTGGGCGGAGTGGCCGGGGCAGTCCGCCGTTCGCTCGCCGACCACGCGCGCTACTCCGCGCTGCCCGCGGCGCGCGGACCGCGGGAGCTGCGCTACGACGAGTTCCAGCGCGGCGTCTTCGCCGAGGTCGAGGCCGAGCTGTCCGGCAAGGGGCAGAAGGTCCCCAATCCGTACGTCGCGTACCTGGGCTACCGCCGCGCGCGCCGCCGGCCGCGGTCGCACTGGCGGCGCGCGCTGGTCCTCTGCGCCGAGGCGGACGCGGCGCTGAAGAGCGGCGCCGACCAGCGGTTGCTCATCGAGCACCTGCTCACCCAGGTGTGCGCCTGAAGGGCGCCATTGTGGTATCCCGCGAGCATGCGGACGCTGGTCACCATGGCGCTGCCGTACGCGAACGGCAGCCTCCACCTGGGCCATTTCGTCGAGGCCATCCAGACCGACGTTTACGTGCGTGCCCTGCGCGCGCTGGGGCGCCAGGTAGCTTTCATCTGCGCCGACGACATGCACGGCACCCCGATCGAGATGAGCGCCGCCAAGGCCGGGCTCCCGCCGGAGCAATACGTCGAGGGCATCCACCGCGAGCACCGCGAGGACTACGCTGCCTTCCACATCTCGCACGACGAGTTCTACAAGACGCACTCCGAGGAGAACCGGGTCCACACCGAGCGCATCTACCGCAAGCTCGTCGAGCGGGGATCGATCGACCGGCGCGAGGTGGAGCAGCTCTACTGCGAGGTCGACCGGCGCTTCCTTCCCGACCGCTACGTGCGCGGAACGTGCCCGGTCTGCGGCGCCAAGGACCAGTACGGCGACGCGTGCGAAGTGTGCGGCTCGACGTACGAACCGGTGCAGCTCAAGGACGCGTACTGCGCGATCTGCAAGGACGGCGGGCGCGGCTACGTGCGCCCCGTGCTCCGCCGCAGCGCGCACTACTTCGTCAAGCTGTCCGACTACCAGGACTTCCTCCGCAAGTGGACGACGGAGCCCGGCCACGTGCAGCCGGAGATCCGCGGGTTCCTCGCGCGCTGGCTGGCCGAGCCGCTCAAGGACTGGGACATCTCGCGCGACGAGCCCTACTTCGGATTCGAGATCCCCGACAGGCCCCCTGCGGAGGAGAAGAAGTACTTCTACGTCTGGCTGGACGCGCCCACCGGCTACCTCTCCTCGACGGAGCACTGGGCGCGCAAGCGCGGCCGCACCGTGGAAGAGTGGTGGGGCGCCGATTCGGGCACCGAGATCGTGCACTTCATCGGCAAGGACATCGTCTACTTCCACACGCTGTTCTGGCCCGCGATGCTGCACGCCTCCGGTTGGCGCGTGCCGGCCCGCGTGCACGTGCACGGCATGCTCACCGTGGAAGGCACGAAGATGTCCAAGACGCGCGGCACTTTCATCAATGCGCGCGAATATCTCGACGCCGGGCTCGATCCCGAATGGCTGCGCTACTACTTCGCCGCCAACCTGGGGCCGACGGCGAGCGACATCGACCTCTCCCTCGGAGAGATGAAGAACCGGGTGAATGGCGAGC
>JBJMQJ010000021.1:0-14866 GCA_045802765.1 Myxococcales bacterium | reverse complement strand
GGGTGCACGATGGCGCACAGGTCGTTGCCGAAGACGGCGTGTTCCTGGTTCTCGCCCGAGATGGCGAAGCACTCCGTCCCGCCCTTCTTCCTGCAGTGGAACAGCTCGCTGCGGAAGTAGGGGCAGCGCGGTCTCTGCGCGAGGTTGCCGCCCAGGGTGCCTAGGTTGCGGATCTGCGGCGTACCTGCCCACCCCGCCGCGAGCGCCAGGGCGTTGGCGCCTTTCACCACCAGGGGATCCTCGGAGAGGCGCGCCAGCGTGACCAGCGGCCCGATCGACAGCGCGCCCTGCTCCTCGCGCAGGAAATCCAGCTCCGAGACCCGGCGCAGGTTGACCAGTGCCGCCGGCTGGGCGACGCCTTCCTTCATCAGATCGGTCACGTCGACGCCGCCCGCCTTGAAGAGCGCGCCCTGCTGCGCGCCGGCGGCGATGGCGCCCGCGACGTCCGCCGGCTCGATCCAGGTGAACGAGTTCATGCGGCACCTCCCAGCGCGGCGAGCACCACGGCGGGCGTCATCGGAGTGTGGCGCACGCGCTTGCCGGTAGCGTGGAAGATCGCGTTCGCCACCGCCGCCGCGGTCGGGACCGTCGCCGGTTCGCCGATGCCGCTGACGTCGGTGTTCGTCCGCCCCAGGTAGCTCTCGATGATGGTCGAGTCGATCGCCGGCACGTCCTTGCTGCCGGCGATCCGGTATCGCTCCAGGTCGGCATTCACCATGCGGCCGGTGGGCTGGTCGAGCGCGCGCCGCTCGAAGAGCGCGAAGGAGATGCCCTGGATGATGCCGCCGTTGATCTGCGACTCGAGCGCCAGGCGGTTCACCGGACGGCCGCAGTCGTGCACGGCGACGACGCGAAGGACGCGGACGACGCCGGTCTCGGTATCCACCTCCACCTCGGCGAACTGCGCGCCGCCGATGGTGGTCGTGTACCGGTCCTCCTTCCACCCCGCGTAATCCTTCGCGCGCTCGCCGCTCCCGCGCACGGTGCGGCCCTTCAGCTTGCGCGCCGCGGACCGCAGCTCGTCACCGCCCGGGACCAACCTGGCCAGCTCGTCGCGGGCGCGCTCCGCCGCCAGGCGCACCGCGGGCGTCAGCATCTGCGTGGTCATGCTGCCGCCGGAGGGCGGTCCCATCGGGAAGCTGGTGTCGCCGATGCGCACCAGCACTTCCGAGGGACGGATGCCGAGCACCTCCGCGACCACCTGCGCGACGGCGGTCCGGACGCCGCCGCCGATGTCCGCCACGCCGGACCGGCACTCCACGCTGCCGTCGTCGTGGATGAGCACTTCCGCTGCCGACGGCGGACCATCGAAGTTGTACCAGACGCCCTGGGCAAACCCGACGCCGCGCTTCACGGTCCCCGGGTGCGCTCCGGGCGCAACCTTGCGCGCCCGCGCCCAGCCGATCTTCTGCGCCCCGATCCGCCTCTCCTCGCGCCGCGCCGGATGCGGATCGTTCCGGTCGCGCAGCTCGAGCGGGTCCATCCCCAGACGATGGGCGAGCGCGTCGATGGCCTGCTCGAGCCCGAAGGCGCCCTGCGGGTGTCCGGGGGCGCGGAACGCCGCCGATGGTCCCGCGTGCAAGAAGACGTCGGACTCTTCGATATGCACCACCTTGGCGGGATAGATGTTCTTCACCGGCCCCGAGCAGCCCGCACCCGCCGCGCAGCCCGCGCTGCCCAGCGCGTCCAGGCGCAACGCCGTGAGCTGTCCCTCCTTGGTCGCCCCGATGCGGAGCCGCTGGATCGAGCTGGGGCGGTTCCCCACGGCGAGGTGCTCGCCCCGGCGGTCGAGGAACAGGCGCACCGGGGCGCGCGCCTTGCGCGAGAGGTGCGCGGCGATGACTCCGTGGTTTCCGGCGCCGAACTTCGCGCCGAATCCGCCGCCGGTGAATTCGCAGACGACGCGCACCTTGCTCTTGGGCAGATCGAAGAGCGTCGCCAGCTCCTCCTGCACGCTGTAGATGCCTTGGGTGCTCTCGTAGACGGTGAGGCCGTCGGGCTTCCAGTCCGCCACCGCTCCGTGCGTCTCGATGGCCGAGTGGGTCTGCACCTCGGTCGAGAAGCGCTCGTCGACGGTGACCGGGCTCGCGGCGAGCGCCTCGTCGGCGTTGCCTTCCTTGGGGATCGTCTGGACGTTGGGGCCGCGCACGTTGCCCCGCTGCGGCAGCCCCTTGGGCGCTCCGCCGCCGCCCGCGGTCGAGGGCTGCTCGACCGGACCCTCGAAGACGAGCGGCGCGTCGGGCCGCTGCGCCGCCTCGATGTCGGAGGCGTGCGCCAGCACTTCGTAGTCGACCTTGACGCGGCGGGCAGCGTCTTCCGCGAGCGCGCGCGTCGATGCGGCGACGGCCGCGACCGGTTGCCCCTCGTAGCGCACGATCGGGTACTTGCCGGGCGCCTTGGCCTTGATGCGCAGCTCGGCGGGACCGAGGACTCGCTCCACCACGTAGGTCGCCTTGACCCCGGGCATCTTCTCCGCCGCGCTCACGTCGACACCGCGGATGCGGGCATGCGCGTGCGGCGAGCGCACCATCGCGGCGTGCAGCATGCCCGGCAGCCGCACGTCGTAGCAGTAGCGGGCACGTCCGGTGACCTTCTCGGGGCCCTCGATGCGCGGCGTCGGACGTCCGACCACGGAGAGCTTCGTCTCCGCATCCCAGGACCGCGGCTCGCTCGCCGGGATCTTGCGGTCCGCCTGGCGAACTGACGCGCCGAGGACGCCCACGGCGACGCGGCGATCCTCGCCGTCGCCTCCGCTGCTCCGTGCCGCGGACGTCGTGTCTGCGGTCGTGGTGCCCTTCGCGGGGCTCTCGTTGGCGGAACGCGGATCGGGCTGCGGGACGGGCGCCGTTCCCGCGCCGCCTCCGCCGGATCCCGCGGCTTCCGGCGCCAAGGCAACCTTGCCCGCCGCGGCCGCGAGCGCCGCCTCGAAGACCTTCGGGTACGTTCCGCAGCGGCACAGGTTGCCGGAGACCGCCTGGCGCACATCGGCTTCCGTCGGGTGCGCATTGCGCTGCAGGAGCGCGTGGCAGCTCATCACCATGCCCGGCGTGCAGAAGCCGCATTGGAGCGCGTCGTGCGCGACGAACGCGGCCTGGATGGGCGCGAGCTGCTCGCCGTGCGCGAGCCCTTCGATGGTGGTGACCGGTTGCCCGACGGCATCGAGCGCGAAGACGGTGCAGGAGGGCACCGGGTGGCTGCCGAGCATCACCGTGCAGGCGCCGCACGCGCCGCGGTCGCAGCCGATCTTGGTCCCGGTGAGGCCGAGGTCGTCGCGCAGCGCGGCGGCAAGCGTGGTGCGCGGGTCCACCGCGAGGCGGTGCCGTTCGCCATTCACCGTCAGCTCGATCTGCACGGCGCCAGGCCCGAGCTTCCTCGCCTGCTCCGCCGCCGACGCGTCCATCGATTCTCCCAACAGCGCCGCTGCCCCGGTCAAAACGCCCGCACCCTTGACGAAACCGCGCCGGGTGATCTTCAGCTTGTCGCCGGACATCGGGACCTCCGCCAGAGAGGGCCCGGATTAGCACTTGAGCGGAGCGCGCGCCATGTCGACCGGAACCGTCCTGATGCTGATCGGACCTGAGTACGAGGACCTGGAGGTCTGGTACCCGAAGCTGCGCCTCGAGGAAGCCGGCTACGAGGTGAAGCTCGCCGGCCTCGGGGAGAAGGAGTACCGCGGCAAGCACGGGTATCCGTGCAAGCCGGACGGGACCGTGCGCGATTTTCCGGCCGCGCGCCTCGCCGGGATCATCGCGCCCGGCGGTTGGGCGCCCGACAAGATCCGCCGCGACCCTGAGGTGCTGGAGCGCGTCCGCGAGATCGACGCGGCGGGCAAGCTGGTCGGCACCATCTGCCACGGCCCGTGGGTGCTGATCTCCGCCGGGATCGTGCGCGGCCGGCGCATGACCAGCACGGTCGGGATCCGCGACGACGTGGTGAACGCGGGCGCCGAGTGGGTGGACCAACCTTCCGTCATCGACGGCAACCTGGTCTCCTCGCGCGTCCCGAAGGACCTCCCGGCGTTCGGCGTGGCGCTGCTCGAGGTGCTGAAGCGGCAGCGATGAGCGTGGCGATTACCAAGCGCGCGGCAGCTCGCGGAGGCGGCGCCAGAACGCGAGCGTCTCCTCGGCGGCGCGCGCTGGAGTGAATTGCTCGGCGCGCGCCCGCGCCGCCGCGCCCATCTTCCGCGCCACGGCCGGATCGCCCAGCAGCTCGGCGAGCGCCGCGGCGATGCGGGCAGGGTCGGCGGGATCGACGACGCGCCCCTCCTCGCCGTCTCGCACCAGATCGGCGGGCGCGCCTTCGTTGCCCGCGACGACGGGCAGGGCGCATGCCATCGCTTCCAGGACGCCGCGGCAGGCGCCGTCGTTGCCCTCCCGCAGCCATACCGCCACGTCGAGCGCGCGGTACGCCTCGACCAGCCCCGGACCGCGCAGGTATCCGCCGAAATGGATGCGCGACGGCGCGAGCCGGCCGGCCAGCTCGCGCAGCGCCGGCTCGTCCTCGCCACGTCCAACGAGCACCAGATGCGCTTCCGGCACCTCCGGCAGCGCCTTCGCGAACGCTTCCAGCAGCACGCGGTGGCCGCGCTCCGGTTTCATCCGCGCCACGATCCCGGCGAGCGGCGCTTCCTCCGGCACGCCCCATCGGGCGCGCACCTCCGGCGCGCGTCCCGGCGAGAACCACGCCGCGTCCACGCCCGCCGCGACCATCGCGACGCGCGCCGGGTCGAAGCCCTGCGCCAGCAAGCGGTCCCGGTACGCCGCGCAGTGGACGAGCACGCCGTCGCTGCGCCGGAGCGCCCACCTGCGCTGCCCGAGGGTGCCCGGCGTCACGTCGACCGCCCGTTGGGCGGCGCGGACGACGCGCAGATCCTCACGCTTCGTCCGCGAGGCCGCCCACAGGCACAGGTGGTGGTCGTGCGCGAACGCGGCGTGGAGCACGTCGAATCTGCCCGCTCTCGCCCACCGTGCGAGCAGCCGCGCATCGTGCACCACGTCGCCGGGACGAACCCTGCGCGACAGGCGCAGGTCCCGCTCCCAGGGCACGCCGGCGTGGGCGAGATGCTCGCCGAGGCTTTCGCCGGGACGCACCGTGTCTCCCGCGAACCGCGCGTCGATGCCTCGCGCGCGCGCCTCGCGCCCCAGCGAGATCAGGCCCTCGGCGGGCCCGGTCCGGGACGAGCTCGAGACGAGGAGCAGCGCCGCCCGGGGCCAGCTCATGCCGAGAGCGGCACCCGCCGGCCCGCGCGCAAAAGCGGCGCGAGCGCGTCCCAGGCGCGCTCTTCGGTCAGCTCCAGCATGCAGCGGAAGTGCCCGCGCGGGCACCTCGATCGCCCGAAGAACGAGCACGGCGCGCACTCGACGCCGGCGAACAGCATCGCGTGCCCCGCGAAGTCGAACATGGCCGGATCGGTCGAGCCGAAGATCGCCAGCGTCGGCACTCCCAGCGCCCGCGCCATGTGCATGGGTCCGCTGTCGTTCGCGACGAAGGCCGTGCAGCGCGAGATGAACCCGCCCAGGCCGGGCAGATCGAGCTTCCCGGTCAGGTCCGCCGCTCCGGGCGCCTCGCGCGCGACGAGCTGCCCTAGATGCGCTTCCGATCCGCTCCCGTGGACCGCGACCTGCAACCCGGCGGCGAGCGCCCGGCGGGCGAGGGCGGCGAAGCGCTCCGCCGGCCAGCGCTTGGTCTCCCAATTCGCCCCGGGCGAGATGCCGACGAGCGGTTGCCCCGGATCGATCCCGTGCGCGCGCAGCACGGCGTCGGCGACGTCGCGGTCCCGCGGTCCGAGGAAGTAGCGCAGCGTCCCGCGCGGCAGCGGCTTTCCGACCAGCTCCTCGACGGCGGCGTGATACCGATCGGTGAACCGCATCGAAGCGCGATACGGGCGCAGCGCGAGCTTCACCGGCAAGGTGTCGCGGAAATCGCGCTTCCGCCAGACCACCGCGCGCACTCCCGGCATCTGCCAGCGCAGCAGCTTGCTGCGGATCTTGTTGTGCAGATCGAGCACCGCCCCGGGGCGCCTCTGCCGCAGCCTGCGGGCGAAGGAGACGGGCCCCTCGCCGCGCCGCAGCTCCAGCACCTCGTCCACGTGCGGGTTGTGCCGCACGAGGTGCGCGAGCCTCTCCTTGACCGCCACGAGGATGCGCGTGCCCGGCCAGGCGAGACGCAGCGCTTCGAGCGCCGGCGCGGTGAGCACCACGTCGCCCACCGCGCTGAAGCGCAGCACCAGGACGCTGTCGGGGACGTTCATGCGCGCGCGCCGGCCAGGATCCGGTACGGCGCCTCCGCCGGAAGCCGGCAGTTGGCGAGCGGGACCAGGAACGTGTCGACCAGCGCGTGCTGGCCGCGGATGCACGCGTGCGACACGCCGTCGGTGAGGACCATCCAGGCCTGGAAGGGGGCGAAGGAGATCTCGCGGAGGCCATCCGTGCCGCGTTGGAAGCCGGGAGTGTCCTTCATCCAGTTATGGAACCGGCGCATCGCGCGATCGTACGGCGAGCTGTCGATGACGCGCAGCATGGGGACCGCCCGGCGGCCGGCGCGGAGGACCGCCGCCAGCGCCCGCTCGGCCACGCCGGGCGCGACGTCCGCGCGGTCGACGCCGGCATCGCGCGCGTGCCGGCGGTACAGCTCGGCGAACGTCCCCTTCGTCACCCAGACCCGCTCGCGCTCCGGGTTCAGGTTGACGAAGAAGCGCAGGATGCGATCGCCGTGCGTCGCGCCATACGCGCCGGCGTCGACGTGCACCAGCTCGTTGCTCGCATGGGCGGACAGGTTGCGCCCCTGCTCCTCGAGGGGACGGAAGCTGGAGGTGCCCGGCTGCCAGCCCCGGGTGAACCCGGGCATGGCGCGCTCGAGGAAGCCGCGCACGCGCCTGGAATGCTGCCGCAGGATGGCCTGCGCCCGCCGGCGCACTTCGGCCGGGCCGCGCAGGCCGGTCAGCCGGTCGGCCTCGGGGTAGTAGCTGACGTTCTTGCGCTCGAGGAACGGCGACAGGCCTTCGCGCAGGAACTCCAGGTCGGCAGCCGCCGGCAGCTCGAAGGGAGGCCGCGCGAAACGAACGATGCGCCCGCGCTCCAGCGCCTCCGCCCACAGCTCTCCCGAGTCGTGCTCGCCGGCCTCCAGCAACATGGGCCGCGCACCTTAACACCCGCCACAGAGCCGCGAAAGACGACTCTCGAGCCAAGACCATTGCACCACGGAGCTCACGGAGCACACGGAGTTCGGGATCAGGAAAAACCAGAAACTCCGTGTCCTCCGTGGTGTGATTGGTTTGGCTCTATCGGGTCCAGGCGGATTGCCAGGCGCCGATCGATTCCGCGTAGCGGAAGAACCCGTCGTAGAAAGGATGGCGTCGGACCGTGGCGCCGTCGCCGACCACGACCAGCTTCTTGCGGGCGCGGGTGAGCGCCACGTTCATGCGGCGGATGTCGGCGAGGAAGCCCAGATCGCCCGTTTCGTTGCTGCGCGTGAGCGAGACGATCACCGCTTCCTTCTCGCGGCCCTGGAAGCCGTCGACGGTGTCCACCTCGAGGTCCTGGTGCGCGGCGAGTCTCTGCCGGAGGAGCTGCACCTGCGCGTCGTACGGCGCGATCACCGCGATGTCCCGCGGCGAAACGCCCCTCTCGAGCAGACGTTCCGCCTCGGTGGCGACCAGCTCCGCCTCGCCGGCATTCGCCTTGCTCTCCGAGCCCTCGGGCGTCGCCTCCTCGAATCCACGCCCCGCCGTGTCGATCACCTCCAGCGGCGCGCCGTCGAGGGAATGCCGCGCGACCGAAGGATGCGCGCGCAGCCTGCCGCCGTACAGCGCATCGGACGGGTAGCGCATGATGAGCTCGTTCATCCGGTGCTGCTCCGCGAGCGTGACCACCGCGTCGGGCCGCGCCTGGGCGATGCGCTCGAACAGCGACACGGCCAGTCCGCCGCGCTGCGCCGCCTCGCTCAGCACCGTGGGTGGGAGCTGCAGGTGATCGCCCGCCAGCACCGCCCGGTTTGCCTTGAGCAGCGCGAGATACGCGGCGGGCTCGACGGCCTGGGTCGCCTCGTCGACGACGGCGAGGTCGAAGGTCCGCGCGCGGAGCGCGTTCGACGTGAGGCCCGTCAAGGTGGACAGCACCACCCGGGCACGCTCCAGCACGTCGGCCTCCGCCCGGTCCTCGCGCTCGCGCGCCTCGGCGAGCAGCGCACGCGCTTCGCGCTCCTGCGCGCGCGACTCCGAGAAGCGGCCCGGCCCGCGGCGGGAACGCTGCTTGCGCGCCGCCTGCCGGAGCTGGAGCGCGTCCCTGACCAGCCGCGCGGCGAGCTTCGCCTCGTCGTGCTCGCGCACGCGCGCGTCCAGCGTGTGCTCGAGCACCGCCGGGAGCACGCGCGCGGGATGGCCGATGCGGAGCGGGTCCAGGCCGGCGGCTGCGAGCCGTTCGACCAGGTTGTCCACCGCGAGGTTCGACGGGGCGCTGGCGAGCACCGACTCCCCGCGCGCGGCGGCGCGGCGGATGACCTCCAGCAGCACCGTCGTCTTGCCGGTGCCGGGCGGCCCGTGCACCAGCGCCAGGTCCTCGGCGCGGTCCGCCAGATCGAGCGCCTGCGCCTGTTCCGGGTTGAGTCCGGTCGGGAGTCCTGGGCCGCGCGCGGCGGACAGGAAACGGAGCGGCTCGCCTCGCAGCGGCCCGTGCCAGCGCGGCGCCGCGGACGTCCGCCGCAGCCCCGCCGCGAGGCGCTCGTAGGTCACCGGGCTGGGCAGAAGCTCCAGCGCGACGCGGCCCTCGCTCACCCAGTCGGGCGGAGGCTGGTCGAAGGCGACCGCGATGCGGCCACGGCTGCGGCGCGCGACGATCCCGGAGGGCGCATCCTCGGGCACCTCCCGCCGCTGGACGACGCGGACCGGCGACCCCACGCCGATCTGAGCGCCTCCCGGGTCCCGCCCGGGGGCCGGCAGGAAGGTGACCAGGGCGCGGCCGGCGAGGCCTTCCTCATCGGCTGCCTGCAGGTCGACCGCGGCCATCCCCCGAGCGGCGCGCTCGGCGAGCGACAGCTTCGCGGTCGCCTGCGCGAAGCGGTCGCGCTCAGCCTCCCGCTCCGAGTCGAGCAGGGAGCGCAGGCGATCCAGATGTGCCAGGAGCTCCACCGGCCGGTTCTACAGCGCATTCCGTGACCGTTGCGCCGTGAAAACGCGGCGCCGCCGGATCCAGCGGCGGCCGCAGGCTGTCCACGAGCGCACGCCCGCCCGGCAGCCCTTGACTGCGCGGCTCACGCCGTCACTACACTCGAATGACGGAGGCCAACCATGGCCAGCATCGACAGGCACGTCACGCGCGACGTGATCGCGCTCGATTCCATGACGCCCTGCCGCGAGGCGGCGCGCCTCATGGCCGACCGCAAGGTCGGTTCCGTGGCGGTGCGCGAGGGCGGCCGGATCATCGGGCTCGTCACCGAGCGCGACCTGGTCGGGCGCGTGCTGGCCCGCGGCGATTCGGGCTCCATGCCCATCGGCGAGGCGATGCGCACCGACCTGCCCGCCATTTCCGCCAAGGCAAGCGAGGGCGAGTGCGCGAACACCATGCGCGACCACTTCACGCGTCACCTGCTGGTCGAGGACGGCGGCAAGGTGGTCGGCATCGTCTCCATGCGCGACGTCATCCAACTGATGCTCGACGAGAAGCAGTTCCTCATCGAGCAGCTGCAGACGTACATCGACGGCCGCTGAGGGCCCCCGCGGGGGCGGCTCCGGAGCCGCCGGACGGGCAGCCGGGCAGGCACAGCGGGAGAGCGCGACGCATCTTGAACGCCGAGGAGGTGCGCGCATGCTCGCCATCATCGGCGTCATCCTGATCGTGCTGTGGCTCATCGGTCTCGCGTTCAAGGTGACCTTCTGGGCGATCCACCTGGCGCTCATCGTCGGCCTGGTGATGATCGTCCTGAACTTCCTGACCGGCCGCCGCCCGACGGCGGTGCCCTAGACGCCGCCTCGCAGCTCGAACCGCGCGGCCTCGCGGGCGGCGGCGACCGCCTCGGCGTCCTGCGCGTGCGGGGACCGCCAGAGGACCATCTCGTCCGGCTCCCACCGGTACGGCTCGCCGCCCAGCAGCACCTGCCCCGAGGCGACTGCGGCCGTCGCGGCCGCCAGCGGAATCCCCGCCAGATCGCGCACCAGGGCCTCGAAGCGTCCTTGCCTCCGCGCATCGACGAAGCGGAGCTGCCCCCGGCCGGCATACGCCGTGTGGAACGCGGCGGGCCGGAACGCGACCCCCGAGAGCTCCAGGCGTTCGGCCATCCGCGTGAACAGCGCCGCCATCTCCCGCGCGAGCCCCAGACCCGGCACTTCCTGATCGGGCAGCCGCGGCCGCCGGGCCGAGAACTGCGCCAGCGGGTGGCGCAACGTGAGCCAATGCACGTAGAGGACCGGCTCGCCGGCGACCTCGCGCTTCTCGACCACGCACTCGATGAGCAGGTGCTCGGAGCCGTCCTCGCCGCGGCCGAAGAGTTGCGCGCGATCTCCGACGGCGTCGTTCGCGACCGTGACCCGGAACGGTCCGTAGCCCAGCCGCCGCAGCTCGCCGAGTAGACCGTAGCGCGCCAAGGCCAGCTCGAGGCCTTCCGCGCTGTAGAAACCGAGCAGGAGCGGGCGCGCGCTGCGCTGGCCCAACTCGGCGAGCAGCATCTCGTCTTCCCCCGCGGGCGGTCCCAGCTCGGCGGGGGTGAGCTGCGCGGCGATGCGCGAGTAGCGTTGCGCGAGCGGATCGTATCCGTCCGGGATCTTCGCCCGCGATCGGCCCGCGAGGGCGAGCCCGGTCCCCGCCAGCGCGCGCCACGCATCGGGACTGTAGCCGCCGCCCGGAAGCCACACGCTCGGCACGCGGGCAAGCGCGTCGGCCACCCGGAGATCCCGCTCGCGCATCCCGTCCAGCGAGAGCCCGAGCCTGCCCACCGGGTCGCTCGCGAGCACGTCGCCGCCCGCCAGCACGAACCCGAGCTGCGCCTCGGGCATCCGCGAGAGGAGCGCGTCGAGCGCCGCGAGGTACTCCGCGTCCCCCGCGCGCTCCGGCAGGACCGTCTCGTCCACCCCGGCGAGCGATCCCCAATCGGAACCCGAGATGGATCCGATCCACACCCCGCCGTCGCCAGCGACGCAATCGGCGGTGCCGTCCGGCGGGTGCGCGTCGAGGTCCAGCACGGTCACGCGTCCGCGAAACCCCTCGTGCCGCACCGTCGCGATCGCGACCGCCACGTCGTTGACGGCACAGAACCCGCCGTTGCGGGCGCGCCCTGCGTGATGGAACCCGCCTAGGAGGTTCAGCTCGCGCGGCGCGATGCTACGCGGGCGCGGCCGCAGGCAGGAGCGCGCCGCCTGCAGCGTCGCGCCGCAGGCGAGGCGGAGCGTGGTCATCAGCTCCTCGGGACGCACGTCACCGGGGTCGACCGAATAGATGCGCGCGAGCGACTCCGGGCGCTCCAGCGACTCGAGCAGCCCGGGCGCGTGCACCCGCGCCAAGTCCTCGTAGCCGATGCGCGTGGGCCGGCGCACCCGCGACGGAGCGACCGCCCGAAGGTCCAGCAGGAACCAGGCGGCGAAGTCGGCGCGCCGGGCGTCGAGGCCGGTGCGCGCCTCGAGGCTGGGCATCGGCAGCCGGTAACGCGGATCGTACCAGAGCGCGAAGTCGCGGCCGAACAGCCAGCGACGGACCCGGTTCCCGATGGCCTCCACGCGCTGCATCCAGGTCGGCAGCGTACCCTGTATGGCTTGCGGCTTGCGGCTGACGGCTTCCGGAACCGCGCCCCTGTGTTCCGCCGGCTATCTCGGCGCTCTGACCGCAAGCCGCAAAGTCGCCCGCCGCGAGCCGAGTACGCTGGCGCTCCCTCGCCGCTTTCGCGATGATGCGGGCCGTGCGGCGCGCCATCCTCCACGTCGACATGGATGCGTTCTACGCGTCGGTGGAGCAGCGCGACGATCCCGCCCTGCGGGGCAAGCCGCTGGTGGTGGGCGGCAGCGCGCGCCGCGGCGTGGTGCTGGCGGCGAGCTACGCGGTCCGTCCTTTCGGGATCCGCAGCGCCATGCCGATGGCGCGCGCGCTGCGCCTGTGCCCCGACCTCCTGGTCGTCCCGCCGCGGTTCGACCGCTACTCGGAAGTCAGCGAGGAGGTGTTCCGCATCTTCCACGCCTTCACGCCCGAGGTGGAGGGACTCTCCCTCGACGAGGCGTTCCTCGACGTGACGCGCTCCATCGCGCTGCACGGCGCGCCCGTCGAGCAGGCGCGCCGGATCAAGGACCGGATCCGCGACGAGCTCGGTCTCACCGCGTCGGTCGGCGTCGCGGAGGTGAAGTTCGCGGCCAAGATCGCCTCCGACCTGCGCAAGCCCGACGGATTGGTGGTGGTGCCCGAGGGCGGCGTGCGCGAGTTCCTCGCGCCGCTCCCGGTGGCGCGGCTCTGGGGCGTGGGCCCGAAGACGGAGGAGGTGCTGCTGCGGCGGGGTTTGAAGCGCATCGGCGACGTCGCCGCCCAAGACCGCGCGCAGCTCGAGCGCGAGCTGGGGAGCCAGGGTCTCTGGCTGCACGATCTCGCCAACGGCGTCGACGATCGCGCGGTCGAGCCCGACCGCGAGGCGAAGAGCGTCGGCGCCGAGGAGACGTTCGAGGAGGATCTCGCCGGGGACGAACTGCTGCCCTTCATCCACGAGCAGGCTCTGCGGGTGGCTTCGCGGCTGCGGCGCGCGGGCCTGCGCGCCCGCTCGGTCCACCTGAAAATCAAGTTCGCGGACTTCCGCATCGCCACCCGTCAGGAGACCCTGGCCGAGGCGACCGACGACGGCGCCGCGATCTACGCCGTCGCGCGGCGCCTCCTGTCGAAGGTGGACGGCCGCCCGGCCCGGCTCACCGGCGTGCACGCCGGCGACCTCGGCGCGCCTCCGCAGCTGGGGCTCTTCGACGAGGCGCAGCCCGCCGCGCGGAAGCGCGCGCAGCTCAATGCCTCGCTCGACCGCATCGCCGATCGCTTCGGCCCGGGCGCCGTGGTGCCGGCCGACCTACTCGCCCGCAAGAAGTAGCACCCGCGCGCACGTCCGCAGACTTGCGGCCGTCGATCCGGCCGACGACAATCGTGCACATGGAACGGAAAATGGTCCGGCGCAGCGCGAGCCGTGGGTTCACCATCATCGAGCTGATGATCGTGGTGTCGATCATCGGCGTCCTGGCCACGCTCGCGATTCCCTACTACCAGAAGTTCACCGCCCGGGCCCGCCGCTCCGAGATGGAGCTGACGATCAGCAAGCTCCGCATGCAGTTCATCGCCACGTATCACGCGACCAGCTCGTTCCCGCCGCCCGCCAGCGGCACCGACAGCACTTGGAATCCCGCCGACCCGGTGACCGGCACTCCGCCGCTCGGCACCGCCGCGATCTGGAACGCGACCGACCCGGACTGGGTCAACCTCCCCGCGATGGATGGCGCGGTCCGCATGCGCTACCAGTACAGCGTCACCAACTCGAACAAGACCGTGACGCTGACCGCGCAGGGCAACTTCCAGGGAGTGGGGCTGTACAGCTACTCCGAGTCGTGGACCGGTTCGGACCCCGCGGGCCTGCCGGTCGAGTTCCCGGCGTTCTAGCGCCAGCGCGGGAGCCGGCGGTTCCGCTGTTCACCTCGACCGAATGTTCGATGCCGTGTGCGCGCGGCGCCCCGCTGGCGCGCGCCGCGTTTCAGCGCGGCCGCTGCCCCGCGGCGGTCTGCGTCGGCGCCGGAGCGCGGCCCGGCTGCGGCGGTGGCGCCTGGATGGGCACCGAGGGCAGCGGGATGTCGTTGCGCCTCACCGCGGGGGGCAATCCATAGGCTTTTCCCTCGGTGACGGAAAGGTTGCCGGCTCCGCTGCCGTTCTGCTTCATCAGGACCGCGTTCTGCACGCCGCGCTCGCGCAGCGCCGGGAGCAGCGCCGCGATCGCCTGCTCCTGCTTGTCGCCGAAATCGGGTCCGAGGGTGACGCGCGCGCTCGCTCCCGACACTTCGATGCGCGCAATTCCCGGGAGGGGAGGCAGCTCGTGCACGCGCGGGTACGCGAAGAACGTCACGTTGATGAGCGCCGCGCCGAGCGCGAGCATGCACACCACCAGCGCCCGGGACCTGCGCGACTCGGGAGAACCCTCGCCCAGCCCCTGGAACTCGCGAAGCTCGGGCCGGACCGGCGCCGGCTCGGCAGCCTTCGGGGGTGGTCGATAGGTCTGGCCGGGCAGGACGACGTCGGGGTCGAGCGAACCGGCGCCGAGCCTGGGAGCCGATCCCACGCCGCGCAGCCGGTCGGCGGCTTCCTTGAAGCCGTGCAGGTCGCGCGACAGCGCCGCGCTCGACGCGGTGATCAGCTGCAGGCTCTCCACCTCGCCTCGGCTGATGGCGCCGTCCGCCTCCTTCTGCAAGCGCGCGGAAGCGGCGTCCACGAGCTGCGTCATGGTCTTCACCGATCCGTCGTCCACGACCGGAGGCGGCTGGTGGCTGGCGAGGCGCGCGGCATCCGCGCGGCACATCTCGAGCGCGATGCGCGCCGCCAGGGCGTCGGCGAAGTGGGATTCCGTCCCTGCCTTCTCCAGCGCCGCGCGCTCGTTGAGGTTCAGCACGCCGGTGATCTTTTTCGCCGCGGCGGCGATCTCGGGCGGCGCGTTCGCCGGCGCCTTCTTCTCGCGCACGAACGCGATGCCCGCGAGCAAGCACTCTTCGGCCGCGGGGACCTCCGGCCACATCGGAGCCGGCTCACCGGGGTCGGGGGTAACCGCCGGCGGGGCGCCGCCATCGTCGAAGAGATCGTGAAGTCCGGGCGCGGCGGCGGGCGCCGGGCCTGCGGCGCGAGCGGGAGCGCTGCCGGCGTGTTGGGCAGCGGCGGCCGGCGGC
>JBJMQJ010000248.1:0-4322 GCA_045802765.1 Myxococcales bacterium | reverse complement strand
GAAGGACGAGCTGTTGGTGCGTCCCGCGCCAGGATCGAACGCTTCTCCGGTGATGCCCGTTCCCGAGCCGGCGGAACGCGGTCCACGAAGTCCAGCGCAGCCCGCGCCGGCCTCGCCCCCCAAGGCTCCTCCGCGAACCGACCTGACGGCGCCGGCGGATCCCCTTCCGGTCTGGGTCCACGCGCCCCGCGTCGCCGCGAGGGAAGAACGCTGATGGCCTCTCTCGTCGTCCAGGCGCCCGGCGCGGCGGCTGCCTCCGTTCCGCTGATGAAGGCGCTCACCACGGTGGGCTCCGGCTCCGACAGCGACATCCGCGTCGACGGGTTGCGCGGCGTGGTCGCCGTCCAGTTCGACGGGTCGGGGTACATGGCCACTGCCTTGGAGGGAGCGCCGCTGATCGTCAATGGCAAGAAGCGCGATCGGGCGCACCTTTCCGACGGCGACACGCTACAGCTCGGACGCACGCGCCTCGTGTTCCAGGCGGCGGAGCGGGTCACCGCGTCCGCGGAAGCATCGACGCCCGGCTCCGGCACGGACGCGGCCACCCTGGCCGTGCTGCGGCTCTCCGAGTTCACGCTCGCGCTTGCCCACGAGCCGGGCACGGAAAAGGCGCTTTCGCGATTGCTCGACGCAATCATCGAGGTGGTGCGCGCCGACAAGGGGTTCCTCATCGTGGTGGCCGACGGAGCCCCCCGCGTGGAGGTGGCGCGCAACTTCCAGCGGCAGGACATCCAGGACGCGGTCGAGCGGCTCTCCGACTCGATCGTCGAGCGCGTGCTGCAGACCCGCGAGCCGGTGATCGTGAGCGACGCGCTCCACGACGTGCAGTTCAACGCCAGCGCCAGCGTGGTGAACTTGAAGCTCTCCAGCGTGATGTGCGTTCCGCTCATCCGCCGGGGCGAGCTGTACGGCGCCGTGTACGTCGGCAACGACCGCATCGCCAATCTCTTCACCGGGCGCGAGCTGACGCTGATGACCTCCTTCTCCGCCACCGCCGCGCTCCTGCTCGAGCGCGCGCTCGAGCTGGACGAGCTGCGCACCCAGAAGCGCGAGCTGGAGAGCCGCCTGGAGGAGCAGGCCTACGGCGACATCATCGGCGCCTGCGACGCGATGCGGGACATCTTCCGCAAGGTCGACAAGGTGGCGGCGACCAACATCGACGTGCTGGTCACGGGCGAGTCGGGCACCGGCAAGGAGCTGATCGCGCGCGAGCTGCACCGCCGCTCGCCTCGCAAGGCGGGGCCCTTCGTCGCCATCAACTGCGGCGCGATCCCCGAGAACCTGCTGGAGAGCGAGCTGTTCGGGCACGCGAAGGGCGCCTTCACCGGTGCGGTGGCGGCGCGCACCGGCAAATTCCAGGCGGCGAGCGGCGGGACCCTCTTCCTCGACGAGATTGGGGAGATGCCGCCCCAGCTTCAAGTCAAGCTCCTGCGCGCGCTGCAAGACCACCAGGTGACGCGCGTGGGCGAGAACCGGCCGGAGCCGGTCGACATCCGCATCGTCTCCGCCACCAACAAGGACCTCGACGAGGAGATGAAGGCGGGACGCTTCCGCGAGGACCTTTTCTACCGGATCAACGTGGTCCACCTGCACCTGCCGCCTTTGCGCGAGCGCGGCGACGACGCGGTGATGCTCGCCAAGTACTTCCTCTCCCGCGCCACCCGCGAGCTGGGCAGCAAGGTGAAGGGGTTCGGGACCCAGGCGCTGGTCGCCATCCAGCGCTATCGCTGGCCGGGCAACATCCGGCAGCTGGAGAACCGCATCAAGAAGGCGGTCGTGCTGGCGGACAAGCCGCTCATCACCCCCGACGACCTGGAGCTCCGGGCGGAGCAGCTCGATCCCATCCTGCCGCTCGCGCAGGCTCGCGACGAATGGCAGAAGCGCTACATCAACGAGGTGCTCGATCGGAACGGGGGGAACCGCACCAAGACGGCGAAGGACCTGGGCGTCGATCCGCGCACCATCTTCCGGCACCTGGAGCGGATGGAGGCGGAAAGGCGCGGAGAGGCGCTCCCACCCGACCCGCTCGACTCCGAAGGATGACAAAGGTGTCGCGCCGGCGCCGCGCGCCAGGGCGCGCCTGCTACGCAACCGACTGGATTTCGCGATGATCCCTCCTGGCTCGCGGCTTGCTCCGAGAACGCTTGCGGGGATGTGTGCGCCCGCGGCCGTCCTTTTCATGCTCACCCAGGGATGTCTCATGCCGCAGTCGGTCGATCCGGCAACCACGCGCCCGCACACGATCCCGCGCGTCGACCTGACCTCGCTGTTCGACTACATGTTCAAGCCGACGATGTTGCTCTACCCGCGCGGGCCGAACGATCCCGCCAACTGCCGCTGCATCCTCAAGGTGAAGATCCCCGCGATCGTCGCCGACGATCCCACGGTGAACGTCGAGGGGCGGCTCTTCGTCGACTACGACCTCGCGGTGCCCACTTCCCAGCGCCGGCTCAAGACGGTGCCGCTGGACGGCGATTTCCAGCGGACCGACGCCACGCGCGGCCCGGTGGAGCTCGACATCGACGCGGACGTGGACGGGCTGGACAACGGCATCCACGTCTACGAGCTGGTGCTCGCCGAGCAGCA
Organism: Myxococcales bacterium; assembly: GCA_045802765.1. GTDB lineage: Bacteria > Myxococcota > Myxococcia > Myxococcales > 40CM-4-68-19 > VBKO01. The sequence continues at coordinate 1,736 of JBJMQJ010000248.1, read as the reverse complement.
GGGATTCGCCCTCGAGTCCGTCTTCCCTCCGCAGCGCGCCACCAGGCCCACCTGGGATTCGTCCCTCCTCAAGTTCGTCGTGGAGGTGCAGCGGCAGGCGGATCCGCTCCGGCCGACGTGCGACGTCCAGTCGTCTCCGCCGCAGGAAAGGGTCTGCTCGCCGTGATCCGGCGGGCGGCGTGCGCCGCGCTGGTCCTCAGCGCGGCATGCGCCATCCGCGATCCGCGGCTGAGCGGCGCCTCCCTGCCCTGCAACTCGGGCGCGCAGTGCGGAACCGATTCCGTCTGCTTCCTGGGCGAGTGCCGCGGCAGCTCGGCGCAGCTCTCCCTGGTGCTGGCCGAGGTGCGCGCTCCGGCCGACCAGCAGCTCGGCGTCCTGCAGAAGGGCGAGATCGATCTGCGCAACTCGGCGCTGGTCGACTTCCAGCTCCATCCGCTGCTCTCCGCCTCGGGTACGGTGATGCAGTCAGTGGACGGGCAACCGGGCGCGACGGTGCCGGTGCCCGATGCCGGCGTGGTGCTGACCGATTCGGCGCCGGGGATCCCCGACCGCGCGGCCAGCGTGGTGGCGCAGACCGACGCGGCGGGCGCGTTCACCCTCAGCTTCCCGGCCTCGAGTTGGAACGTGCTGGTGGTGCCGGCCGCGCCGGCGCCGCCCGTCCGCCCGCCTCCGCCGGCGTCTCCGCTGACGGGCATCGTGTCGGGCCTGTCGGTCCTCCTTCCCGCGCCGGGCCAGCTAGCGCAGGTCGGCGGGGCGTTGACCGCCAACGGGGGCGCGCCGCTCTCCGGGGCCCGAGTGGCGGCGGTCGATGCGAGCGGGCAACCTCTATCGGTCGCGACGACCACCGGCGCAGGCGGCGCCTTCAACCTCGAGCTGCCTCCGGGACCGCCGCAGTATTACCTCCAGATCGGACCCGATCCCGGAGCGCCCGCCTCCGATCCTGCGGTCCCAACGTTCCCGCCGCGCGGTCCGTTCAGCGACACTGCGCCGCCCCTCGGCGACCTCGCTGCGCTGCCCGACCCGGCGACGCTGACCGGCACCGTCGTCGACGCCCGGCAGCATCCCGTCGCGGCGGCCCGCGTGCTCGCGCTCAGCCTCGACCCGACCGGTTGGACGATCGCGCGCCAGACCGTCACCGATGCGAGCGGCGGCTTCTCGTTGGCGCTCCGGGCCGGCCAGTACGCGGTCCAGGCGGCGCCCGACGTCGACCCCGCATTCCCCGGCATCTCGGCCGAGATCACGGTGACGCTGCCGGCGGCCGCGCCGCTGACGATCGTCTGTCCGGACAAGGCGCAGGGAACGGCCACGGTGACCCGCCCGGACGGGCAGCCTGTGGGGGCGGGGTTCCAGATCGCGGCGATGCGACTGCCCGACCGACTCGTGGCGGGGCGCCTGGCGCGCGCGACGGCCACCGATGCTTCGGGCGCGTTCACCATCGTGGCCGACGCCGGCCGGTACCGCCTCGAGGTCGTCGCGCCTGCCGCGACCGGATTACCGCGCAAGATCGTGTCGCTGGAGCTGACCGGCGGCGGAGCTCCCGCGCAGCTGCCCACGCTGCAGCTCTCGGCGGCCCTCACCGTGGTGGGCACCGTCAGTCGCGCCATCTCGCACGCGCCGGTCGCCGGCGCGACCGTGGACTTCTTTGCTCTCGATTCGACCGGCGCGCGGTCGGTGCTGATCGGCAGCGGCCTCACCAACGCGTCAGTTCTGTAGAGCGTCGTGTTGGGATAGTTTGT
>JBJMQJ010000247.1:0-11012 GCA_045802765.1 Myxococcales bacterium | reverse complement strand
GCAAGCCGCAAGCCGCAAGCCGCAAGCCGCAAGCCGCAAGCCGCAAGCCGCAAGCCGCAAGCCGAAAAAGAGAAGCTTCCGCGGAGCTGCGGTATCGTCCACGCATGCGGATTGGCATCCGACTCGCACTCACCTTGTGCGCCCTGGGGATCGCTGCTTCCCCCGTGTCGGCGGCGCCGAAGAAGCCGACGGGCACGGCGACGGCGGCGAAGAAAGCTCGCGCGGCGCAGATGCGCGAGCGCGGATTGGCCGCCGTGGCGGCCGGGCGCGAGGACGAGGCGCTGGAGGACTTCGGGCTCGCCGTCGAAGCGGACCCGAACGACCAGGTCGCCCACCACGAGATCGGGAAGATCCTCTTCCGACGCGGGCAGGTGCCCGAGGCGATCGGGCATTTCCGCAGCGCGGTGCGGCTCCAGCCGAAGGATGCTTCGGCCTGGTACAACCTCGCCTTCGCTCAGCGGACGGCGCAGAGGTTCCCCGACGCCGCGGAGTCGTATCGCCGCTACGCCGCGCTCTCGCCCGACGATCCGGACGGGTATTACGGACTCGCCGAGTCGCTGCGCCAGTCCGGCCAGGCCCGCGGCGCGGTCGCGGCATACCAGCAATATTTGGAGAAGGAGAACCGCCCCACGGAGCAGAAGTGGGTGCAGCGCGCGAAGGAGCGCATCACCGAGCTGCAGCCGCAGGCGGAGATGGAGCAACAGACGGCAGCGGCGCTGTCTCCTGCAGCGCCGCCGACACCGGCTGCGACCCCGGCGGCACCGACAGCGGCACCGACCGTGACAGCGGCACCGACTGCGACAGCGACCGGGGCAGCCGCGGAGGAACCCGCCGGCACCCGCACCATCGTCCACGGCGCCGGCGATGCGGCTCCGGCGGGGAAGGTGAACGTCGGCGCCCCGGTGGACCCTGCGGCGAAGATCGCCGAGGGGGACAGCGCGCTCGCCGCGAAGGATTTCCGGATTGCTCTGTATGCGTACCAGGACGCGATCATGGCGGACCCGAAGAACGTCCCGGCGCGAGTGAAGGCTGGGGAGGTCTACGCGAAGATGGGGCACGATCCGGAAGCGATCGAGCAATGGAACCGGGCCATCGCGCTGGATCCGCAGAACGGAGAGGCGCAAGAGGCGCTCGCGGCCGCCTTCGCGCGACGCGAGCTGCGCAAGCCCGCGCCGCAAGGGACGACCGTCGTCACCGCCGCGCCGCCTGCGCCGGCTCCCGCGCCGCCTGCGCCCGTTCCCGCCGCTGCTCCTCCCGCGCGGGCCATCGCGAGCGCCGCGCCGCCGGCGCCCGCGGAAGACGAAGCGGGCGCGCGTCGTCATTACTCCGCCGGCGTGGCGCTGATCCACGATCGCAAGTACGAGGCCGCCGTGGCCGAGCTGGATCAGGCGATCGCGATGCGGCCGGCGTACGCGAATGCGCTGATCGCGCGTGGGTCGGCGCGGATCAGCCTCGGCCGGTACAAGGACGCCGCCCAGGACTACTCGGCCGCGCGCGCAGCCGACCCGGCGCTCGCCGCACCGCTCTTCGGCCTCGCCGAGGCCTACCGGCAGATGGGCGACGCCACCAAGGCCATCGAGCTGTATCAGGCTTTCGCCCAGAGCACGGCGCCTGACGCCCAGCCAGACCTGAAAGCGTATGCCAAGCAGACGGCGGACTCGCTGTCGCGCAAATGACAGTCCGCCCGCCCGGTTCAGCACAAGTACGTACGGTCTCGGTTGCAGAGCACCCCCCGGCGGCCTAACTATTCGGCCCCCGCCGCGGACGGCTTGATCCCCTGGCGGCGTCCCGGTAGAGACGGCTCGCTGATGCCCGACAAGACTCCACCTCCCCGCCAGCGCCCCGCTGCGAAGGGTCGCGACGAAGCGCCCCAGCGCAACGGGATCGATTCGTCGAAGCGGGCCGAGATCGCGGACGAGCCTCCGGAGCTCCTCGGGCGCGAGCAGCCTCCGCGAGACGGGACGCAGGCGGAGGAGGCGCGCGAGATCGCCGACTCGGCGCCGCACAACGGAAACCTGCATCACGAGTTGCCTGCCCATCCCGGCGTGCCGCTGGCCCCTCCCGGAATCGTCCCCGAATCGGACGTGCGCACGCACAGCCCGGCGGCGGCGATTCCTCCCCGGGAGCACGGCTTCGTCGAAGAGCTGGGGGAGCTGCCCTGGTCGTACGGAGACGGACGCCTGGTGGCGCTCATCCGCGATCCGCAGACCATCTACGTCTACTGGGACCTGTCGCAGCAGCAGATCGAGCAGGCCTTCGGGGGCCTCGGAAGCGCGCGCGCGAGCCTGAAGCTGTGGAACGTGCGCGGAAACGAGCTGATCCGCGAGGCGGAAGTGCACCTCGACGCGCGCGGCTGGTACCTGCGCGAGCTGCCCAGCGCGCTCGAGCTGCGCGTCGAGCTGTGGGCGCTGGGCGAGCGCGGAGCGCGCATGCTCCGCGCCGCGCGGCCGATCAGGCTGCCCCCCGCGCAGCCCAGCGACGTGCTCGACGAGGTGTACGCCACGCTTCCGCTCGGGTCGGCGCTACGCGGCGATCCGGTCGCGGGCGGACGGCCGCTGGCGTGGAAATCCGGCGCCGCGCCGCCGGGCTGGGAGCGGAGGATGCAGCCGCGCTACGCGACCACCAGCCGCACCGCAGGCGTGGTGCCGTGGAGCGGGACGGTGCAGAAGAAAGGAGACGACGAGCCATGACCCGGGGCGTCCTCTCCATCGTGCTGCACGCGCACCTGCCGTACGTGCGCCACCCGGAGTATCCCGAGTTCCTCGAGGAGGACTGGCTCTACGAAGCCATCACCGAGACCTACCTTCCGCTCGTCGAGGTGTTCGACCGCTGCGTCGACGACGGAGTCCCCTTTCGCATCACGATGACCTTGACGCCGCCGCTCGTCGGCATGCTGCGCGACGAGCTGCTCCTCTCGCGCTACGCGAAGCGGCTCGACTCGCTCTGCGAGCTGACCGACAAGGAAGTCGAGCGGCTGAAGAACGATGCGCAGTTCGGACCGCTCGCCAGGCACTACCGCGACCACCTCTACCACCTGCGGCGCCTCTTCCACGACCGCTACAAGCGCGACCTGGTCGGGGCCTTCAAGCGCCTGCAGGACCACGGCGTCCTCGAGATCATCACCTGCGGCGCGACGCACGGCTTCTTGCCGCTCATGGTGCATCCCGAGTCGATGCGCGCGCAGATCCGCGTCGCCGCCGCGCACTACCGCATGCACTTCGGGCGCGATCCGCGCGGCATCTGGCTGCCCGAATGCGGCTACGCGCCGGGCGTCGACCGCTATCTCGCGGAAGAGAACATCCGCTTCTTCTTCGTCGATTCGCACGCGCTGGCCAACGCGGCGCCGCGCCCGCGCCGCGGGGTCTACGCGCCCGTGTACACGCCCAGCGGAGTGGCCGCCTTCGCCCGCGATCCGGAGAGCTCGATGCAGGTCTGGAGCGCGGAATACGGCTACCCGGGCGACGCCGACTACCGCGAGTTCTACCGGGACGTCGGCTACGACGCGGACTGGGATTACATCCGGCCCTACATCCAGGCGACCGGCGCGCGGAAGAACGTGGGCATCAAGTACTACAAGATCACCGGGAAGGTGCCGCTGGACCAGAAGCAGCCCTATGAGCCGGAGGCGGCGCGCCGCAAGGCCGACCTGCACGCCGGCAACTTCCTCTTCAACCGCACCAAGCAGATCGAGTACCTGCGCCAGGCCTTCGGCGAAGGTCCACCGCCCATCGTCATCAGCCCCTACGACGCGGAGCTGTACGGCCACTGGTGGTACGAGGGGCCGATGTTCCTCGACCTCCTCATCCGCAAGGCGGCGCACGACCAGGACGTGCTGCAGATGCTCTCGCCGATCGACTACCTGGCGATGTACCCGGAGCAACAGGTCTCCCAACCGCCGATGTCGAGCTGGGGCGCGGGCGGGTACGCCGGCGTCTGGCTCGACGAGTCGAACGACTGGATCTACCGGTACCTGCACAAGGCGTCCGACCGGATGATCGAGCTGGCCCGCTCCTTCCACGACGCCTCGGGCGTCCAGCGGCGGGCGCTCAACCAGGCGGCGCGCGAGCTGCTCCTCGCGCAGTCGAGCGACTGGGCGTTCATCATCAAGACGGGCACCATGGTCGACTATGCCGTGCGCCGCACGCGCGAGCATCTGCTGCGCTTCACCCGGCTGTACGAGCAGATCAAGGGGAACCAGGTGGACGAGGGCTGGCTCGGGCAGGTCGAGTCGCGCGACAACCTCTTCCCCGAGATGGACTACCGCGTCTACCGCCCCCCGCCTGCCTGACTGGCTGCCGCAAGGGGCGTGTCCGTACTGTCTCAGATGCACAGATTCCCTCGCATCCCCGGGAGGGAATCGCGATGCGCGTAGCGCTCGTCTCCACGCCCTTCGTGCCCGTCCCGCCGCCCCGCTACGGTGGGACGGAGCTGGTCGTCGCCGAGCTCGCCGCCGCGCTGCGGAGGCGCGCCGTCGACGTCGTGGTGTACGCCACCGGCGACTCGCATCCCGACGGAGTGGAGGTGCGCTCGTATTTCCCGTCGGCGCAGTGGCCGCCCAACGCCGACGTGGATGCGACCCATGCTGCCTGGTCGCTCCGCGACATCGGCCGGGATGCCCGCGGGTTCGACGTCGTGCACCTGCACAGCGTCGCGGCCGTCGAGCTGTCGCGGCTCTGCCCGTACCCGGCGCTGGCCACGGTGCACCACGATGCCGACGAGAGGTTCTCGCGCATCTACCACGCCAATCCGCACGTGAAGCTCGTCGCCATCAGCAACAGCCAGGCGCGCAGGGAGGTGGCAAAGGTGGCGGGCGTCGTCCACCATGGCGTCTCGCCCGACCGCTTCCCGATCGTGCCCGATCAAGGATACCTGCTCTACCTGGGCCGTTACTCCCGAGAGAAGGGGCCGCACCTCGCCGTGGAGGTCGCTGCCCGCGCCAAGCTGCCGCTGGTCATGGCCGGCGAGCCGCACGAGCTGGATTTCTATCGCGAGCAGCTCCTGCCGCTCATTCGCAAGCATGGCGTGCTCGAGCTGGGCGCGGTGGGAGGGACGCGCAAGACGAACCTCATCGCGCGGGCGCGTGCCCTGCTGTTCCCCATCCAGTGGGAGGAGCCGTTCGGGCTGGTCATGATCGAGGCGCAGCTCTGCGGGGTCCCGGTGCTCGCCCTGGGCCGCGGCAGCGTGCCGGAGGTGGTGCAGGACGGCGTGACGGGCCTCGTGGCGGACGATCCCACCGAGCTGGTGTCCGGCGCGCGCGTCGCCGACAAGCTCTTCGACCGCGGCCGCATCCGCGCTCTGGCCCGGGAGCGCTGGTCGGCCGAGCGGATGGCCTCGGATTACCTGAAGCTGTACCGGCAGGCGGCTGCCGACAGCTTCGCCGCCGCCGACGCCGGATACGCGGGATAGACGTGGCGGATCGCGCGCTGACCCCCATCCCGGCGGCGGAGCTGCTGGGCTACGACGACTTGACCAACCTGCCCGAGTCGACGGGCACCGAGAAGCTCGTCTTGAAGCGCGGCAACCTGTTCGCGGTCACCGGGCGGCTGGGCGACATCTTTCCCGCCGGAGCGCGCGATCAAGGGGCGTACTTCGAGGACACGCGGTTCCTCAGCACGCTCAAGCTGACGGTCGCGGGCGGGCCGCCGGTGGTCCTCTCCACGCAGGGGAGCGCCGAGTACACCTCGCAGATCGACCTCACCGTGACCTCGACGCTGTTCGGGGGGCTCTTCGCGGATCCGGTGAACTTCCTCCACCTGCGGCGCGAGCAGCTCATGGACGATCAGTTCGTCGAGCGGCTCACGCTCACCAACTTCCTCATCCACGACGTGGACTACTGGATCGAGTACCAGTTCGCCGCCGACTTCGCCGACCAGTTCGAGGTGCGCGGCGCGCGCCGCCGCGACCGCGGGACCTACTTCCGGCCGCGCGTCTCCCGCGACCGGGTGACCTTCGCCTACCAGGGCCGCGACGCCGTGGTGTATCGCGCCGAGGTGTTCTTTCCCGCGCGCGCGCCGGACCAGCTCGACGCCGGCAAGGCCCGCTTCAGCTTCCACCTGGGTCCCAACGAGAGCGCGCAGATCGAGCTGCACGCCATCCCTTCGCTGCACGCGCTCCGCTCCGGAGTGTCGCCGCGCGAATCGGCGGACGCCGCGCGCAGCCCCGGGTTCCGGCCCCCAGCGACGCTCACCGAGCTGCCCGAGAGCGGGTGGCGCTTCCCAGGCAGCGACCAGGAATCCGACCCGCCTCCGCCGCGCCGGTACGAGGAGAGGCTGGGCCGCGCGCGCGCCGCGTACCGCGCCTGGGCGGAGAGCTCTACGCAGGTCCGCACCAGCGAGGAGGCCTTCAACTGGGCGCTCGAGCAGGCGGTCGCGGACCTCAAGGCGTTGAGCATCTACTGGGAGGGGAGGCGGGTCATCTCCGCGGGCGTCCCCTGGTATGCCTCTCCGTTCGGGCGCGACGCGCTCATCACCGGGTTCCAAGCGCTGCCGGTGAACCCCGAAGTGGCGCGCGATGCGCTCTTCTTCCTCGCCGCCCACCAAGGCAAGCGGGTCGACGACTTCCGCGAGGAGGAGCCCGGCAAGATCCTGCACGAGATCCGGCGCGGCGAGCTGGCGCGCGCAGGGGAAGTCCCGCACACTCCGTACTACGGCAGCGTGGACGCGACGCCGCTCTTCGTCATCCTCTACTCGGAGTATCTGCAGTGGACGGACGACCGCGCCACCGCCGACCAGCTGCTCCCGGCCGCCGAGGCCGCCCTGCGCTGGATCGACGAGTACGGCGACAAGGACGGCGACGGCTTCGTCGAGTACCAGCGCAAGAACCCGCGCGGGCTGGAGAACCAGGGGTGGAAGGACTCGCGTGACGGCGTCCCGCATGCCGACGGCACGCCGGCGCGGCCGCCGATCGCGCTGGTCGAGGTGCAGGGCTACTGCGTCGACGCCCGCCGGCGGATGGCGCGCATCTACCGCCAGCTCGGGCGGCGCGAGGACGCCGCCCGGTGCACGCGCAAGGCGATCCAGCTCGCCCGGCGCATCGACGACGCGTTCTGGGACGAGCGCACCGGCACCTACGCCCTCGCGCTCGACGCCGAGAAGAAGCAGGTGCGCAGCATCGCCTCCAACATGGGGCACCTGCTGTGGTCCCGCGCCATCCCGGACGGCAAGGCCCGGCGCGTCGCCCGCGCGCTGCTCTCCGCCGAAGGATTCAACGGCTGGGGGATCCGGACGCTGGCACGGGGACAGAAGGCCTACAACCCGCTCAGCTACCACAACGGCACGGTCTGGCCGCACGACAACTCGCTCATCGCGATGGGCCTGTCGCACTACGGGCTGCAGCGGCAGGCGCTGCAGATCATGAGCGGGGCCTACGCCGCGGCCCGCGGCTTCCGCCACTACCGGCTGCCCGAGCTGTTCTGCGGGATGGAGCGGGGCGACCAGGAGCAGCCGGTCAGCTATCCCGTGTCGTGCTCCCCGCAGGCCTGGGCGTCCGGCGCGATGTTCCTCACCCTGCGCGCCTGCCTCGGGATCTATCCCGACGGCCCGCGCCGCGCGCTCAGGATCGTGAACCCGCACCTGCCGGACTGGATGAGCGAGCTGACGCTGCTCGGGATGCGCATCGCGAACTCGCGCGTGTCGCTGCACTTCACGCGCACCGGCGAGGGTTGCTTCGCCGCGGTCACCGAGACGCGCGGCGACCCGCTCGCCTTGCGCATCGAGGTCGGGACCGGCAACCCCGAGTCGTGATCGCCTGCCCCGCGCTGTTTCCGGTGGAACGCGAGGGTCATGGATGGGAAGAGCGGTTCCTTCGCTTCGCGCAGGAACCGACCGTCAGGCTGCCTGACGCGCCGGAAGGACGGCCGCGGGCGGGCGGCGGAGCAGGTCCGATACCCGCCGCCACGCCTTGCGGCCGGTGTCGGTGCGGGAAAAGGCCTTGAGCATGGCTGCCCCGATCAGGGCGACGAGACCACCCGGGACGATCAAGGCCGCGAGCACCATCGCGATTCGGCGAGTCACGCGGGACGGTTGTGCAGGAGGGATGCCACGTGCGAACCGCGTTACGCACGTCCGGCATGTTAGAAGCGGGGCATGAGCGCCGTCACGCTCGCGAGCGTCGAGGACGTCGACGCGCGGTTGCGCTCGGCCGGCTACCTGCCGTCTCCCGAGATCGCCACCAGCGTCTTCCTCGCCGATCGGCTGGAGAAGCCCGTCCTGGTCGAGGGACCCGCCGGCGTCGGCAAGACCGAGCTGGCGCGGGCGTTCGCGCAGGCGACCGGGCGCAGGCTCATCCGCCTGCAATGCTACGAGGGACTGGACGAGGCCAAGGCGCTGTACGAATGGGAGTACGCCAAGCAGCTGCTCTACACGCAGCTCCTCAAGGACAAGATCGCGGAAACCATCGCCGGAGCGGGTACGCTCCGCGAGGCCGCGGACCGCGTGGCCGGCTCCGACGATCTGTTCTTCAGCGAGCGCTTCCTGCTTCCGCGCCCGGTGCTCGCCGCCATCCGCAGCCCCGACCCGGCGCTGCTACTCGTCGACGAGATCGACAAGGCGGACCCCGAGTTCGAGGCGTTCCTGCTCGAGGTGCTGGCCGACTACTCGGTGACGGTCCCGGAGATCGGCACCGTCCGCGCGCTGCACACGCCCAGGGTCGTGCTCACCTCGAACGCTGCCCGCGAGCTCTCCGACGCGCTCAAGCGCCGGTGCCTGCACCTCTACATCGACTTCCCTTCCGCGCAGCGCGAGCTGGAGATCGTCCGCGAGCGCGTGCCGGGCGTGGCCGATCAGCTCGCCCGCAAGGTGGTCGCCGCGGTGCAGGCGATCCGCAAGCTCGACCTGAAGAAGCTCCCCTCCATCGCGGAGACGCTCGACTGGATCCGCGCGCTCTTGCTCCTCAACGCGGCCTCCCTCGACCCCCAGCTCGTCTCGGACACCTTGTCGACCCTGCTGAAATACGAGGCCGACATCGCCAAGGCCCGCGAGCACGTCGGCTACATCGCCTCCGCCGACTTGCCCGCCACCGTCCGCTGATGATTGGCCAAAGCAATTACACCACGGAGGACACGGAGCTCACGGAGTCACTGTTTTCAAAAAACCCAATCTCCGTGTGCTCCGTGTGCTCCGTGGTGCAATCGTTTTGGCTTAGCGGTGTTTGCCGGTCAGGCGGTCGGAGCGGCGGGCTTGCGCTAGCGCCTGGTGGTCCACCCAGCCGGGGTAGTTGGACCGGATGGAGTCGTTGGACAGGTTCGCCAGGTGGGCGCCGGCCTTCCGGTCGCCGACCAACCACGCGCCGCGAGACTTGAAGAGAAGGTAGACGGCGGGATCGCCGGTGGACATCTCCTGCGCGTCGCGGTGGTAGACGTCCTCCGCCAGCTCGATGACCACCGTGCCCGGACCGGCCGAGCGGGCTTCCTTGAACTCGAACGTCTTCAGCTCGTCGTTGCGCTGCGACCAGGGCCAAAGGCGCGCCTTGGGATGCGTCAGCCGCTTCACGCCGTCCCAGTCGCGGCGGACGATCCGGGACAGGTACTGCTGGAGGGTCGCCTTGGCGAGGAAGACGTCAGGGCTTTCCTCGCGCAGGAGGGACTGCACCGAGTCGCCGCGCTGCCTCTCGGCCGTCGCATCCAACGCCGCAGCCAGGATCAGCACCGCCGCCGCCACCATGTCGACCTCCCCCGGAGCAGCACCGCTGCACGGGCGTGCATCCGGGCCGAACGTGCGCACAGGCGCCGGTGCCCGCAACCGCGGCAACCGGCGGCGTGCCGGGTGGTGGACGTTACGCCCCCCACCCCGAAAAAAAATAACTATTTTTTGGCAGCAGGCCGTCAGGAGGCGGCGCGGGCGTTGCTCTGCGCTGCCGCCACGCGGTTGCGGCCCCCCCGTTTGGCTTCGTACAGGGCCGCGTCCGCTTCCTCGACCAGGGCCGCCACGTCGGTCGCCTCGTGGCCGAACCCCGCCACCCCCACCGACACGGTCACCCGCACCGGGCCAGCGCCCGCGGGCGCCGGCAGCGGCGTTCCGGCGACGGCGCGGCGCAGCTTCTCCGCCACTTCGATCGCCTCCTCGCGGGCGATGCGCGGCAGGACGACGACGAATTCGTCGCCGCCGTAGCGGGCGACCATGTCCACCTTGCGCACGTTGCGCTGGAGCGCCACCGCGATGCCGCGCAGCACGGCGTCCCCGACCGTGTGCCCGTGGGCGTCGTTGACCTGCTTGAACAGGTCCAGATCCATCATCAGGACGGTCAGCTCGTCGCCGAAGCGCAAGCTGCGCGACAGCTCCTGCTCGAGCCGGGTGAACAGGTAGCGCCGGTTGGGGATCCCGGTGAGCGCGTCGGTGAACGACATCTCGCGCGTCTGCTGGTACAGCCGCGCGTTGGCGATGGCCAGGCCGGCCTGCGCGGAGACCGCCTCCGCCAGCCGGATCTCCTGGGGCGAGAACCCGTCCACCGCGGGCCGGTTGAGGTTCATCACGCCGACGATGCGGCCCTTGGCGCGCAGCGGGACGCAGAGGAACGAGCCGGTCGTCTTGCGCAGCCCCTTGTAGTGCAGGTAGTGCCGGTCGCGCTGCACGTCGGGCACGTACATCGTCTTCCCCTGCGCCGCCGCCGCGCCGCTCACTCCTTCGCCCAGGCGGAAGCGCATCCCGCGCGCCGCCGCGAGCCCCTGGCCGGCGACCGCCTCGACCACCAGCTGGTGCGTCGTCTCGTCGAGCAAGAGCGCGCAGAACTCTTCGACCCGCAGCGCCGTGCAGACCAGCCGGCCCAGCTGCTCGAGCTGCTCCGGCAGGTCGAGCGTCCCGCTGAGCGCCTTGGACACGTCGAGCAACAGCTCCATCTCGCGGACGTGCCCGGCGAGCCGCTCGTTCACCGTGGTGAGCTGGTGCTGGAGCTTCAGCTCGCGCCCCATGGTCTCCAGCGACTGCTCGGTCTCGATCTCGTGCGCCGCCATGTCGGTCACGCGGGCGAGCATGGTGTTGAAGGAGCGCGCCAGCCGCCCCAGCTCGTCGTCTCCGGTC
>JBJMQJ010000020.1:0-7503 GCA_045802765.1 Myxococcales bacterium | reverse complement strand
GGAAGCCAAGCGCGAGGACCGCTACTACGAGGAAGCGTCCGGCGCGCTGGCCACTTTCGTCCGGGCGCTCGGGACGGTGATCGCCGTCTTCTTCGCCTTCGGCGCCACGCTCGGCGCGATGATCACCATGTACGCGCAGGTGGCCAGCCGGGTGCGCGAGGTGGGAACCCTGCGCGCGCTCGGGTTCCGCCGACGCTCGGTGCTGGGCAGCTTCCTCGTGGAGAGCCTCATCCTCGCGCTCCTCGGCGCGGCGGCGGGGTGCCTGTTCGCCTCGTTCCTCGGCGCGGTTTCTTTCTCCACCGTGAACTTCTCCTCGTTCACCGAAATCAAGTTCCGCTTCCATTTCGCCCCTGCGGTCGCCGCCTGGTCCACCCTCTTCGCGGTCGCGATGGGTTTGCTCGGAGGCGCCCTGCCCGCCACCCGGGCCGCGCGGCTCGCCATCGCAGAGGCCACCAAAGGGTGAGGGTGCTCGACTCGACCGAGCGCAAGCTGCTCGCGCTGCTCCTCGTCGCCTCGGGCTGGCTCTTCGTCTACTTCGACCGGCTCAACAACCCGAACGAGCTGGTGCGCGTGTACATGGCGCGCGCCATGCTGGAGCACGGCACGTACCAGATCGGCGAGCGCCGCCCCGTGCCGGGCGGATTCCGCGACGGCGGGCCCGTGTACTCGGACTGGGGATACATCAACGACAAGGCGCTGGTCTGCGACGCCCCGCGCGGGCGGCCGCCCGGGTGCAGCGGCAAGCTGTATGCGGCGAAGGCGCCGGGGGCGTCGTTCCTGGCCGTCCCGCTCTTGGGCGCGCTCAAGCTCGCGCTTGGCCACGAGCCGTCCCGCACCGCGGACGTGTTCACGCTCCGCTGGGTTTTCTGCATCGTGCCGACCGCGCTGTTCTGGATCGCGATGCGGCGTTTCCTGCTGCGCAGCGGGACGCCGCCGGCCGCCGCGCTCGCCTGCGCGCTGGCCGGCGCGCTCGGATCTCTGTCCTTCACCTACGGGCAGATGTTCGCGGGCCACCAGCTTGCCGCGCTGGGGCTGGGAACGGCCTTCCTCGCCGCGTTCTGGCCGCCGCGCTCGAGCTCTCGCCTCGCGCCGACCTCGCCGCGCGCCGCGCTGCTCTTCGGCTTCGCCGCCGCGTTCGCCGTCTGCTGCGAATACCCGTCCGCTCCGGCGGCGCTGCTGCTCGCCGGCGCATGGCTGTGGTTCGGGCTCGCCTCGCCGCGGGCCGTCGCCATGGCAGCGTTGGGCGCCGTCCTGCCGCTCGCGGCGATGGCGCATTTCCACTGGTCGGCGTTCGGCGCCCCCTGGGCGACGCCCTACTCGCACCTGGAGAACCCAGAGTTCGTGCGGGACATCGCGCCTGGGTTCGTCGGCATCTCGCTGCCGACCTGGGAGCGCGTCCATGGATCGCTCTTTGCGCCCTATCTCGGCCTGTTCTTCTGGGCGCCGTGGGTCGCCCTCGCGCTCGGCGCCATACCGCTCCTCTGGCGGAAGCGGCATCCGTCCGGAACCGCGGCGGCGGCCGTGGTCGGCTACTACCTTCTTTTCCAGATCACGCACGCGCTCTGGCGCAGCGGGTGGGTGGTCGGCCCGCGCTACTTGACGCCCCTGGTTCCCTTCGCCGCCGCCGCGGTGGGGCTCGCCGTCGCCCAGCTCGGGGACGCTGCGCGCCCGTGGGCCGTCGGGCTGCTCGGCGGCGCGGGCGCCGCGTCGATCGCCGCCACGGGCCTCGCATCCATCGTTTGCCAGGCGTTCCCGCTCGAGGTCTACAACCCGCTCGTCGAGGTGGTCGCGCCGCTCTTGTCGCACGGCTACGTGCCCCGCAACCTGCTCCAGCGAGCGGGCGTCCCCGGCTTGTGGAGCGCCCTGCCCGTCCTCGCCGCGCTCGCCACCGGCATGGCGGTCCTCTTGACGGCTCCGTTGCGCGTCGACCCGGAGGCGCGGCGCGCGCACCATCTCGCGCTCGCGGTCGCCGCCCTGCTCGGAATCGCGCAGTGGACCGCGACCGCCGGCGATTCTCCGACCCACTCCGTCGCGGTGCGGTTCCTCTCCTCGGTCTGGGAACCGAATCCCCCGCCTGGCGCGCGGCCCTTCACCCGGCGTTGAGCCACTCCTCGTAGGCGCGGAAGTCGTACTCGCGGCCGAGGAAGTCGCGCACCAGGTCGGCCGCCTTCGCGCCCCCGCCGGGCTCGAGCACCGACTTGCGGTAGCGGATCGCCGTCCCGGGATTCATCAGGCCCTCGCGGTGGAACGCGCCGAACAGATCCTTGGCGATCACGAGCGACCACATGTACGTGTAGTAGATCGCGCTGTACCCCTCGAGATGCCCGAAGGACTCGTGGAAGTACGTCTCGGGAACGTAGCGGAACGGCGTCAGCTCCTCCTGCAATCGGGCCATCACCGCGGTGCTGTCGAGCGAGCGAGGGTCGGCGCCGTGGAAGGCGAGGCTCACCGCCGCGTAATACATCTGCTGGCGGACGCGGAGCCCCTTCCCGAACTCGTCCGCGGCCCGCATGCGCGCGACCAGCTCGGCGGGAATGGGCGCGCCCGACTGATGGTGGCGCGCGAACCCCGAAAGCACCGACGCGTCCCAGCACCATTCCTCCAGCATCTGCGAGGGCGCCTCGACGAAGTCCCACTCGGTGCGCACGCCGGAGATACCGGCCCAGCGCGTCCGGCCTCCCAGGAGGTGATGCACGAGGTGCCCGAACTCGTGGAAGAACGTCACCACCTCGCCGTGCTCGAGCAGCGCGCCCGGCCGCGGGAAGTTGCAGATCAGCGCGGCTTCCGGCAGGGCGCGGCCGGCCTGGCCCGAGCGGAGCGTGAATTGCGCCGCGTGCTTGTATTTCCCCTCGCGCGGAAACAGGTCGAGATAGAAGCGGCCCAGGAGCTTCCCGTCTTCGAAGACGTCGAAGCAGCTCACGTCGGAGTGCCAGACCGGAGCGTCGGGAGCCGGCCGGTAGGCGAGCCCGAACAGGCGCGCGGTCACGTCCAGCACGCCCTGCTGCACCCGCGACAGCTCGAAGTAAGGCCGCACCGCTTGCGCGTCGAATCCGTGCCGTTCCTTGCGCACGGCCTCGGTGAGGAGCTGCGCGTCCCAACCCTCCACCCTCTCCGCCGCCGGGTCGTCGCGACGCCTGCGCTCGAGCAGCGCCCGGTACTCCTGCCGCATGCGCGGCTCGGCCGCCGCCGAGATGCGGGCGACGAAATCGGCCGCCGCTCGCGCGCTGCCGATCATCTTGTCCTCGGTCACGTACGACGACCAGGAAGGATAGCCGAGCAGGCCAGCCAGCTCGTGGCGCTTCTCCAGCATGCGCGCGAGCACGCCGAGGTTTTGCGGGTGCGCGCGCTGGCGGTAGATGCGCCACAGCCGCTCTCGCGCCGGCGAGCTCTTCGCGTAGCTGAGAAAGGGGACATAGTCGGGCGTGTCGGTGGTGACGCGCACTCTTCCGTCGGCGCGCGGCGGCCGCGCGCGCAGGTAGTCTTCCGGAAGGCCGTCGAGCTCGCTCAGGTCGACGTCGACCCACCGCACGTCGTCGCGGATGTTCCGGCTGAACTCCTGCCCGATGCGCACCAGCTCGTCGTTGAGCGCGCGGATGCGGGCCCGCGTCTCGTCGTCGCGATCCACCCCCGCCCGGCGGAAGTCGCGCAGCACGCGGTGGAGATAGAAGCGCGTCTGCGCGTCGGCCCCCGAGACGTCGAGCTCCCGCAGCGCTTCGTAGATGCCCCGGTCGAGGGAAAGCTCGGTGGAGAGCGCGTCCACTTCCTGCTCGCAGCGCTCCGCTGCGTCGCGCATCGCAGCGGACGGATGCGCGTTGCGCGCCACGCTCGCCCGGGAAGACGCGTCCGAGAGCGCCCCGATGGCGTCGTCGTAGGCGCCGAGCGCCTCGGCAAGGCCGCGCGGCGAGGGCATGGCCTTGAGCCGGGCCACGCGGCCGCGAGCCAGCTCCATGTCTCGCCGGTTCGCAAGGACGAGCTCTTCCGGCGCTCCGACCAGCAGCTCGCCAGGAGTCACGTGGCCCTCGTCTCGCGCGGGGAAGCTCACTGCCCGGCGCGCGCGGCGACGGACTCCGCATGCTCGCGAAGGAGCCGCTCCAGGGACGAGAGCGGCACCGCCCCATGGGCGAGCACGGCGTCGTGGAAGGCGCGCAGGTCGAATCTCTCGCCCATCCGCCGGCGCGCCTCGTCCCGCAGGCGGAACAGCTCCAGCTCGCCCACCATGTAGGCCAGCGCCTGCGCTGGGTGGATCGCGTACCGATCGATCTCGTTCGCCGCCTCCTCCGGCGAGAGCGTCGTGTGCTCGCGCAGGTACGAGAGCGCCCGTTCCCGGTCCCACTTGAGCGCGTGCATCCCGGTATCGACGACCAGGCGCGCCGCGCGCCACGCCTGGTACCCCAGCATGCCGAAGCGCGCCGGCGGGCCCGAATAGAGGTGCAGGTCCTCGTCGCTCATGCGCTCGGTGTAGAGCGCCCATCCTTCGATGAACGCCGTCTCGCCGGTGTGGCGGCGGAACTCGGGGAGATCGCGCAGCTCCTGCGCCAGCGCGATCTGCAAGTGATGGCCCGGGACGGTCTCGTGGAAGCAGAGCGCCTCCTCGTTGTAGAGCGGCCGCGTCTCCGGGCGCAGCGTGTTCACGTAGTAGATGGCGGCGCGCGATCCGTCCGCCGCGGCGGGCTGGTAGAAGGCCGGCGGGCTCGAGGCCGCCCGGTACGCCTCGATGGGCCGCGTCTCGATGGGCTGGCGCGGGAGCCGGCCAAACGCTTGGGGCAGCGCCGCCTGCGCACGGGCGAGCGTTCTGCGGTTCCACTGCATCAGGGCGGCGGCGGTCTTCTGGAACTGCTCGCGGCTCCCCTCCAGCCTCTTGCGATACTCCTTCGCGTCGCTCGCGCCGTCGGAGCGGGCGATGCGCTCCATCTCCGCCTCGATCGAGGAGAGCGTCTTCAGGCCGAGGTCGTGCAGCTCCTGCGCGGTGCGCCTGGTCCCCGTGTGGTGCAGAACCAGCGCGGCGTAGCAGGGCTCGCCTCCGGGAATGGCCCACAGGCCCACGTCCTTGCGCGCCTTGGGCAACAGCTCGGCGGAGAGGAAATCCCGGTACCGGCGCATCCCGGGGAGCACCTGCTCGACGACCGCCGCGCGGATCCTCTCGCGCGCCGCGCGCCGGTCGCCCTCGGACAGCCCGGCGAAGCGCTCCTCGGCGGGGAGGAGCACCGAGCCCGCCGCGCCCTGCTGGAGCAGCTCGTCGAGCGAGGCGATGACGCGCTCCACGTTCACCCGCGGCGAGGTTCGATCCTGGACGAGGCCGCGCCGCAGATTGGCGACGACCTGGTCGAAGTACCGTCCAGCCTGACCGTAGCGCCCCGCCAGGTCGGATGCGCCTTTCGCGGTGCCGAGCGGGTAGTACTGGCCGGTCTGCGCCAGCGCGACGTGCGGCCCGTCCATCTGGTCCACGACCCAGGCCGGCGCGGAGCAAGCCTCGGCGGCATCGGCGTCGGCGAGCTGGCGGCGCAGCATCTCGAGCGTGAGCTGCTCCTCGGAGGACAGCTCCGCGGCCGGAAGCGTGGCCAGCTCCGCGCGCAGCTGTGCCAGCGCATCGATCACCTTGCGGTGGGCGTCCGGCGAAAGGTCGTCGAGCTTGGCGTCGAAGCGGTGATCGCCCAGCGCCGTGGCGGAGAGCGGACCGCCCATCCCACCCTCGCCGACGAGCGGCAACGGAGCCGTCTCCAGCAGGGCCGTCCAGTAACGTCGTGCGACGCCGTCGAGCTGCGCGCCGCCCCCCTGGGCGGCCCTGGGCACGGCGGCAGGGACCGACAGCCGCGCCGGCGGCGGCATCGGCTTGGTGGCGCAGCCTGCGGCGACGGCGGCGGCGGCGATCCACGGCGCGCGCATGGCTCCGGACCCTGCTGCCGCGGCGCGCGTCCGTCAAGCCCCGGCGGCGCACGCCGGCCTGGAGTATCGTCGCGGCGATGCCGCCCTCGGTCGAATCCGCTTCTCGCATCAACCTGCGCTGGATCGTGCGGCTGCGCTGGGGGGCGGTGGTGGGACAGGTGGTCACCGTCCTGCTCGCCGCCCGCATGTTGCACGAGGCGCTGCCCGTGAAGGCGCTCCTCGGAGTCTGCGCCTCTCTCGCCTTGGTGAACCTCGGCGCCGATCTCTGGCTGCGGAAGGGCGCCAATCCGACCGAGCGCGCCTGCGGCCTCAACCTGCTCCTCGACGTGCTGGCGCTGACCGCGCTGCTCGCGCTCTCGGGCGCCGCCTACAACCCGTTCGCGGTGCTCTACCTGGTGCACATCACCATCGCGGCGGTGGTGCTGCCCCCGCGCTGGAGCCTGGCGCTGACCGCGGTGAGCATCGCCGCGTACACGCTGCTCCAGCTCCTCCCGGAGGGGCCTCTGCTCGTGCTCGGCGGCGAGGATCAGCTCCTGCTGCACGCGCGCGGGCGGTGGGTCGCGTTCGTGGTGGCGGCCGTCTTCATCGGCACGTTCACGCTGCGCATGAGCGGATCGCTCCGCCGCCGCGAGGCGGAGCTGGAGCGGACGCGGTCTGGCGCGGAAGCGGCGGAGCGTCTCGCCGCGCTGGGCACGCTCGCGGCGGGCACCGCCCACGAGCTGAACACGCCGCTCGGCACCATCGCCATCCTCGCCGGCGAGCTGGCCGCGCAGCTCGAGGGCGACCGCAGGGCCGAGGCCGAGGAGGTTCGCAACCAGGTCCGGCGCTGCAAGCAGATCATCACCGGGATGCTCGCGCCCCGCGGCGGCGCGGACCTGGAGGAGCCGAAGGAGTTCGAGGTGGCGCCCGTGCTGGAAGCGGCGGTCAAACGATGGCAGGAAGGCCGGCCCGGGCCCAAGCCCGTCCTGGAGATCCAGCCGCAGGCGGTGCGCGCCCGGGCGCGGCTGCCGGTGCACGCCTTCGAGCGGGCGATCGCCAATCTGCTGGACAACGCAGCCGAGGCGACCGAAAACCGGGCCGCGCGCGAGGTGCGCATCGTGCTGACCCGCCTGCAGGGCGAGCTGCGCATCCAGGTGAGCGACAACGGGGTGGGGGTTCCCGAGCCGCTGCTCCGCCGCATCGGAGAGCCCTTCTTCACCACCAAGGAACCGGGCCGCGGCACCGGTCTCGGGCTCTACCTGGCGCGGCACGTGGTGGAGCGCCAGGGAGGGGAGATGCGCGTCGCGTCCGCCGAGGGCCGGGGGACGGAGGTCACCTTGACGGTGCCGGAAGCGGGCGCTTAAGAGAGACCCGGATGCCGCACCTCCTCATCGTCGACGACGACGAGCCCTTCCGCCTCGCCATGCGCAACGCCTTCCTGCGCCGCGGCTACGAGGTCTCCCTCGCCGGCACCGCCGACGAGGCCCAGACGGCGCTGCAAAAGGACGCCCCCGACTACGCGGTGGTCGACCTGCGCATGCCAGGCCCCAGCGGCCTCGAGGTGGTGCGCGCGCTGCGCGCGCTGCCCAGGCCGCCACAGGTCGTCGTGCTGACCGGCTACGGCACCATCGGGACCGCCGT
>JBJMQJ010000246.1:0-6502 GCA_045802765.1 Myxococcales bacterium | reverse complement strand
CGGCGGCACTCCAAGTTGCGCGTTTCAAATTCCCTTGCGCACGGGGGTTCCATGCCCGCCTCGCTCCGTTCCTGCCTCGCAGCGCTGCTTCTCCTCTCGCCTGCTCTCGCCCGTGCCGCCGCTCCCGCCTCGGGGACGCTGTCGCCGTCCGGCGCGTCGATCACCTGGACGGGCACGGAGAGCGGCGGCTCCTCGACGACGGGCGAAGCGGGCTGCCAGGAAGGCGTGAGCTGTGACAGCTTCCTGCTCACTCTCGGCGGCGCGCCTGCCGACTGGGTCGGGCACGTGGTGAACATCAAGATCACCTACCTGACCGCCATCAACTTCGCGCTCATCTTCAAGGGCTACGATCTCTACGTCCACCAGGGCACGCTGGCAGGCCCCGTGGTGGCGTCGGCGACGAACAACTTCGACAGCGAGGCCGTCTCGATCGATCCCGGCGTGGTGGGCACCGGCCTCTTCACCGTGCACGCGGTCGCCACGAACGCCATCTCCTCCAACACCAACGCCACGGCGGTGGGCCAATACAACGGCAGCGCTACCGTCTCGGTGGGGCCCGCCCGGGTCGCGACCGGCGTCCCGCCTCGCTTCCAGGTCTCGACCCCCACGGAAGCGCAGCAGACCGCAGGCGTGGCAACTTCGGCCGGCGAACCGTCGATCGGCGTCAACTGGATCAGCGGCAAGGTCTTCTTCCAGTCGTTCGTGCAGACGCTGCGGGTCAGCTATGCCGACCAGGTGTGCCCGGGCACGCCCAGCTCGGTGTGGGAGCAGGTGGAGAGCCCCTTCACCGGCAACTTCAGCCAGGATCCCATCCTCTATACTGACAGCCAGGTGGGCCGCACGTTCGTCTCGCAGCTCGTCTTCGGGACGACCGAGAGCCTTTCCGCCTTCACCGACGACGACGGCGCGCACTGGACACCCACGCAAGGGGCCGGCATCGCCTCGGGGATCGACCACCAGACGCTGGGCGGCGGGCCCGCCTTCGCGCAACCCGTGCCGCAGAACCCGGTCTATCCACACCCGGTCTACTACTGCGCGCAGGCTCTGGCCGACGCGAATTGCGCCATCAGCTACGACGGAGGAATTACCTTCGGCCCCGCAGTGGTCATCTATTCCGCCACCCAGTGCGGCGGCCTCCACGGTCACGTCAAGGTGGGCCCCGACGGCACCGCGTACGTGCCCAACAAAAGCTGCAAGGACCCGGTCAGCGGCACAAGCGGCCAGGGCGTCGTGCTCTCGAAAGACAACGGCGCCACCTGGACCGTGCGCACCGTCCCCGGCAGCGCCCCGGGCGGGAGCGATCCCTCCGTGGGCATCGGCCGCCTTGGACGCATCTACCTGGGGTACGCCGACGGCAACCACCAGCCGGTCATCGCCATCTCCGACGATTCCGCCCAGACCTGGCACGGCGTAGCCAACGTGGGCGCGAGCTTCGGCATCCAGAACACCGTCTTTGCCGAGGTGGTTGCGGGCGACAACGATCGCGCCGCCTTCTTCTACCTGGGCACGCCCACCGCGGGCGATCTGCAGGGCCAGCAGTTCGCCGGAATCTGGCACGCGTATGTCGCCACCACCTACGACGGCGGCCAGACGTGGTTCGAGCAGGACGTGACCCCCAACGATCCGGTCCAGCGCGGGCCCATCTGGCTGCAGGGCGGCGCGGTGCTCTGGCGGAACCTGCTCGATTTCAACGACGAGACCGTCGACGCCCGTGGCCGCATCCACATGGCTCTCGCCGACGGCTGCACGCACGCCTGCGTGCAGGCGAGCGGGAGCGGCAATGCCTACGAGGAGCTCTCGACCATCATCCGCCAGGTCGGAGGGCGCACGCTCTTCTCCATCTACGACCCGCCGGCCGGCGCCACCGTGCCGGGCGCCCCGGCGCTGACCGTGACCCGCAACGGCGGCGTCGCCAGGCTGAGCTGGTCCTCGACCAACGACGGCGGCTCGCCGATCACCAACTTCAAGGTGTTGCGCGGCACTGCGAGCGGGGCGGAGACGTTCCTCGGCAACGCCGGCACCGCCAGCAGCTACGTCGATCCCACCATCGATGCGAACACCACCTACTTCTATCGCGTGGCCGCCACGAATGCGGCGGGCGATTCCTGCGGCAGCGACGCGCTCCCCTCCGCGCCCACCGGCTCCTCGTGCGCGAGCGGCGGGATCACGGTGGGGACCGGCCATGCGGGGACGCAGAAGGGCGCGCCCGCCAATGCCGGCCTCAACGTCCTGCGGCTGGGAATCGGCGAGCCGTTCTTCAACGACGGCGGCAGCCGGCTCGTCTTCACCATGAAGGTCGCCGACCTGTCCACCGTCCCGCCGGACAGCCAGTGGTTCTTCGTCTGGGGTCACCCCAGCTCGCCCACCTCGCAGTGGTACGTAGGCATGGTGAGCGACGCACAGGGGCGCGTCAGCTACCAGTACGGCACCTACCAGGTCACCTCGGCGGTAGTGGTCGGAATCCCGCGGGTCAATCCCATCGGAACGCCCGATTCCGGCTCCTTCACGCCCGATGGCACCATCACCATCGCCATCTCGAATTCGCTGGTGGGCGGAGCAAAGGCGGGCGATCTGCTCGGCGCATTGCTCGGCCGCACCTTCACGCTCACTGGCTCGGCTACGGCGCGCTCGAACACCGCCATCGATACCGTTCTCGGTTCCTCGTATCTCCTGGCGGGCAATCTCTATTGCAGCCCGCCGACCGTCAGCGTCGTCGAGGACAACGACCCGCGCATCGCCTACTCGACTGGCTGGCATCACATCGCCGACGCGGCTGCCAGCGGCGGCAGCTTCGCCTATGCGCGCTCGGCCAATTCGAACGCGCTCCTTTCCTTCGGAGTTCCCGCCGGCCAGTTCGGCGCCATTACCTACCAATTCGGCACTTCGAAGAACGGCGGCACCGCGGAGATCTTCCTCGACGGCGTCTCCAAGGGAACCGTCAGCTACCGGGGGTCCGCCGGCACTACCACGGCTCCGGTCTTCGCGTCGCGCGTGCGCTACGCCAACCTGACGCCCGGGTCGCACCAGCTCTTCATCGTCGGCAGGGGCGGGCCGATCGACATCGACAGCTTCGTGCTGGAGAGCTCGTTCTCCAACTCCAGTCCGGCCACCCACCCAGGCACGACGTCCGCCGGAAGCGTCACGGCGCTGCCGGGCCAGAGTCTCTTGCGGTCGGTGAGCCTGCCTTCCGGAACCACGGCGGTGTCGGTCGTGGCCGAGACGGGCGTTGCCGCGCCGCTGCAGGTGGCGCTGCTCGATCCGCTGGGCAAGACCGTGGCCATCTCGTCGGGAGATGGCAATGGCAACGTCACGCTCGAGGCGTTCGTCTCCTCAGGCAGCTACGTGCTCCAGCTCTTGAACCTGGGCCTGGGGCCGGTGAGCGTGCTCACCGTGGTGACGCCGACCGTGCCGTAAGCGACGGCCGGACGGCTACCCGCGCGCTTCGCGCTGCTTCCAGCGGGAGCGCGCCTTCTCGCGTTCGCGCTCGCGCGTCCGCACGCTGGTGCGCGCGTGCAGCGAGCGCAGCAACTCCTCGGTGCTCTCGGCGATGTGATCGATCGCGTGCTCGAACGCTTCGGCGTCGAGGGCGGACGGCTTGTTCAGCCCGCTCACCTTCCGCACGAACTGCAGCGCGGCCGCGCGGATCTCCTCGCGGGTCGTGGGCGGCTCGAAGTTGTAGAGGACGCGGATGCTCCGGCACATGGCGGGTTCCTCCTGCGAGCGGGTGAGCGTATGCAACCGCCCGCATCCGGTCCAGAGGCAGCAGCGCATTCTGCCGCTCGGGTCGTGTCAGATCCCCGGGACCTCACAAAAAGGCCCTGGCCAGCGTTGTCCAGTCATGACTCCGATCCCTCCATCGTCGCGCGCCAGGATGGGGCGCAGCCGGCTCGGCGGCGTGTCGACCGCGCTGCCGCCGCTGCTGGCCCACGAAGGGCGTCAGCTCGCTCTGGGGTTGGACGCTGCCGCTTCGGGCCGTGGCCGGCGCGAGATGTGTCTGCCCGGAGTGGTGCACTTCGCCGGATGGCTCGACTTCGAGATGCAGCGGCGGCTGGTCGACCAGTTCCGGCGGTGGGCCTTGCCGCCCGCCGGCCTGCGGCGCCCGCGGGTGCCGAGCGGCGGCCTCATGACCGTTCAGTCCGTGTGCCTCGGTTGGCACTGGGAACCGTACGCGTACTCGAAGACGGCGGACGACACGGACGGCGCGCCCGTCAAGCCGTTGCCGGAGGAAGTTGCGGAACTGGCGAGGGCGGCCGTGGTGGAGGCCTACGGAACGGACAGCGCCGAGGCGGCCAGCTACGCGCCCGATGCGGCCATCGTGAACCTGTACGAGCCCGGCGCGCACCTCGGATTGCACCGGGATGGCGAAGAGCCCAGCGATGCCCCGGTGGTCACCCTCAGCCTCGGCGATAGCTGCATCTTCCGGTTCGCCGGTGTCGGGCGGCGCACGGGCCCGTTCACGGACCTGGAGCTTCGCTCGGGCGATCTGCTCGTGTTCGGCGACCCGAACCGGCGCATCTATCATGGCGTTCCCAAGGTTCTCGACGATACGGGTCCCGGCGGGCTGGGCCTTCCTCCGGGCCGGCTCAGCATCACCGTGCGGGAGACCGGCCTGTGAGGAACGCCATGCCGCCACCTTCAAGACGGGTCGCCGCGCTGGACTGGGCGGCGATCTCGAGCGGGCTCGACGACGTGGGGTGCTCACTGACCGGCCCCGTGTTGAATCCGGCGGAGTGCCGCACGCTCACCCGCCTCTACGGGGATGACGGCCGGTTCCGCTCGACCATCGACATGGGTCGCCACCGGTTCGGGAAGGGCGAGTACCGATACTTCGATCGGCCCCTGCCGGAATTGGTCGCGGAGCTGCGCGCCGCCTTCTGGCCGCACCTCTTGCCCATTGCCAGGGAATGGGCCGGGCGCCTCGGGCGGCCGGGGCCGTGGCCCGACGACCTCGACGGCTGGCTAGGACAATGTCACCGGGCCGGGCAAACCCGCCCCACGCCGCTCTTGCTCCGGTACGGGCCGGGCGACTGGAACGCGCTGCACCGCGACCTCTACGGCGATCTCGTCTTTCCGCTCCAGGTGGTCATCGGTCTCGACCGCCCCGGCGTGGACTACACGGGCGGCGAGTTCCTCGCCGTCGAGCAGCGCCTGCGCGCGCAGTCCCGCGGCACCGCCACCGCCATCGGACAGGGCGAAGGCCTGGTCTTCACCACTCGCGACCGGCCGGTGCCGTCGCGCCGCGGCTGGTCGGCGGCGCCGATGCGTCACGGCGTCAGCGTGCTGCGCTCCGGGCGCCGCCACACGCTGGGTCTCGTCTTCCACGACGCCACATGACAGCCTCGGCGCTCATGGCCCGGACGAACGCCTCGCGTGGACCCTCGCGGACCGGGCAGCCGGCGCGCTCGCGTTCCGCCGCCGCGCGCCCGTTCGACGAAATCGTGGCCGAGCATGGCTCCGTGGTGATGCGCGTGTGTCGCGCCCTGCTGGGCGCGGCGGACGCGGCGGACGCCTGGTCGGAGACGTTCCTGTCCGCGCTGCAAGCGTATCCGACGCTGCAGCCGGGAAGCAGCATCCGCGGGTGGCTGGTGACCATCGCGCATCGCAAGGCGATCGATCAGGTGCGCGGCGCGGCGAGAAGACCACCGCCGGCGGCCGATCTTCCCGAAATCGCCGCGCCCGAGGCAGCAGAGTCATTGATCGACGACGAGCTGCGAGGCGCGCTGGACGCACTGCCGGCCAAGCAGCGCGGAGCCGTGATCTACCGCTACCTCGCCGATCTGTCCTACGCCGAGGTGGGGGAACTGCTGGAATCGAGCGCGACCGCTGCCCGGCGCAGCGCCGCGGACGGCATCGCCAGCCTCCGCAAGCATTTCTCCAAAGGAGCCCGCACATGAATGACAAACAGATCATCGACCGCCTCACCAACGCGTTCGCCGGCGCCGACAGCGACAGCCGGCTCCAGAGTCGCCTGGCGGCGCTAGCGGAAAGGCAGGGGCTGCTCGACGTTTCCTACCGCACTATCGACAGCCCGCTGGGGGCGCTGCTGCTCGCCGCGACCGGCGAAGGCTTGGTGCGCGTGGCCTTCAGCTGCGAGGACCACGACGCCGTGCTGGCAAGCCTGGCCAGCGACATCAGTCCGCGGATCCTCCGCACTCCGCGCCGGCTCGACGAAGCGGCCCACCAGCTCGACGAATACTTCGCCGGCAAGCGGCGCGCGTTCAGCCTACCGGTCGACCTGCAACTGGCCCACGGATTTCGCCGCTCGGTGCTCGAGCACCTGCGCCGCATTCCCTACGGCGCCACGCAGAGCTATTCCACCTTGGCGAAAGCGGCCGGGAATCCGTCCGCGGTCCGCGCCGCCGCGACCGCCTGCTCGCACAACCCGGTCCCGCTGGTCGTGCCGTGCCACCGGGTGGTGCGCAGCGACGGCACGGCGGGCGAGTACCGCGGTGGGTCGGAGGCGAAGCGCACGCTGCTCGCCTTGGAGGGGGCGGCGTGACCT